>JBBRRF010000475.1:0-1506 GCA_038200885.1 Candidatus Nitrosocosmicus sp. | reverse complement strand
TAGAGAAAGACTTTCCAGAACAAAAATCATCCTTACCTGTTAAGAAGGAAAAAGATTGTGAACTTACTGTACCGGAAAAGGAGTATAACAAGAATCATTCCAGAAAAAGGATAGTGGTGGAACATGCAATCTGTAGGATAAAAAAGTACAGGATAATGAACGATGTGTTTAGAAACAGGCTCAGAAAGTATGATAGGGTTTCAGATATAGTATCAGGACTGATAAACTACAGAATAATTAATGTCTGTTAGTTCCAAAAACGGAAATCGATAAAACATCTGGTTAACCACTGCTAATTACGCAAGAGATCTATTGTCTATTTGTTGGATGTTTGATTCTTTTTTCAAACTGTTCTTCTCTATGAATTCATGCTTACCCCATGACAATTCCACCAATACTGTAATGTTGTTCTTACCTTTTCTTAGCCCTTCAGGCTTTATTTCAATATCCTTGTTAAAATCAAACAACAGCTGTCTAGCTTCTTCCTCCTCTAATGGATAAAATGGGGTGTCATCTTTAACTATCATAATCCAAATCCTATGATCAATTTTTGGATTTCTGGTCCAGAAAAAAATAGCTTTTCTTATTAATTTTGTTGATTCAATAATTTTTCCGTTATTTTTGATGTCTAGTTTGATAGTGAGTCTCAGTGAATTATCGTGTTTATTATAAGCTTTCTCCCAATTCTTTTGTGTTAATACTTGTCGGATAAATCCCTCAATGGAAAAACTTAAGGTCAACACAAACAATTTCTCATTCATTGGCCTTTCTTGTGCTCCTCTCAAGGTTAAAGCACTGATTCGACTTTCATTTTCGTCCAATTTAGATACTGAGAAGGTATCATTTATATCCTCAATATGTAGTTGTCTTTTATATATGCATGCTGAGGTTACACATGCTAGGGACAAAGAATTAGAATTTAAAATACATGACATAGATATATCTATTTTGTATATAATTCAACATGAACTACAAAAGAATGCTGATAATAGATTTGCGGGTGTTGTATTAAAGCATCCTCTAATCAAAGAATACATGTTAAAGATGCTAACCAATAAGAACGAGCCATACAAGGCACTGGGTGAATCCATAGAGTCAGCTATTAAATTTACAAATGATCTTGCCGGCATGTTGAAGCTCACGATAGGAAATTGAATGTGGTGATAACTAGTAGATGAAGTTTTGTCCAAAATGCGATGCACGTTTAAGGAATAGGCAAGAGGAAAAAGTCCTAACATGCCTAAAGTGTGGACACATAGTGGCGAGTGAGACCAATGGTACGACTAACACTGCAAGTGTGATCCAAACTGTTTCTAATTATGACTATTCTGACGATCCTCTAAAGATAATGGACTCTGAAAAGCCTATTGAGACACTGCCTACAACCAATATGGAATGCCCAAAGTGCCTTAATAATATGGCCTTTTGGTGGATGTTACAGACAAGATCTGCTGATGAAGCCACCACTCAATTCTATCGGTGTACAAAATGCAGTCATACTTGGAG
>JBBRRF010000474.1:0-1516 GCA_038200885.1 Candidatus Nitrosocosmicus sp. | reverse complement strand
CGCTCGCTCACCTTCATCGTCAATATTCTTTTCACATTTACTAAACATCATATGGAGATGCGATTTAAATTTATATAATATCTATCTGAGAAAATATAATGGATTTGCTTACAAAAATTGTAACGATGATCGAAGGGAAAGAACTTGAGATGTTAATAAAAAGGACTGGTAATGAAATCACTTTGAATGGTGCAAAGATAGGGTTTGCAGATTTAAATATGGGTCTGGCTAACTTCTCTAATAAATTTATTGAATTTGTGAAAGCAAATGAAGTTGCAACAACCCTTGACAATTGTCAATATCACCTAAGTAAGACGATTTCAAATATGAAAGATAATGATAATTTTAAGCTAGAATGTCAACGAATTAGACTAATGATCATTGTGGCATTTCATCAACTAGGTCTAATAATAGGAACCGTGAAAATGACTTCGGATGAAAGTCTAAAAGAACAATTGACAGAGTGGATAAGATATATGAATGACCTAATCAAGCATACTATTTCATTACTGGAACCAGGACCAAAATTAGTCACTAAAGGACCGGTCTATGAGCAAATTATGAAGTATCAAGGTATAACTGAAAAAGATATGCAAGAGGCGATCGATAATTTATGAATTTTGAATGTAAATAAAATCGAGAAACATTTTTAGCCTTCTTGGATATTGACGCTTTAATTCTCTTGCACTTAAAGCATACATGAATTATTCGTATGGAATGAAATTAAGGAATTTGAAACGTCATGTTGAAATAATAATTAGTATAGTTTTTCCACAAGGTTTCGTTATGGTTTTGACCGTAACTGTTATTTCCTACTATTATTTTATCACCATTTATTTATTTTGAGTCCTAATAAAGTAGTAAAATTACAGCGGGCCCGGTGGGCTTCAGGACGATATCAGTCCCTATATGTGGATTCTAATGGCTGTCATTTGGCAATGACGACGAATCTATCCATGTGCATATGCCGTTGTGTCTCAGTACGTCACAGGAAATAGAATTAAATGTACACATTATCTTTTACAAACGTTTTTAAGATTTCTAATGTTTGATCCAGTGGTTGTTCAGAACTAAATACAATTAAAGTATGATTTCCGCTTTTGTTATCTGGCCAATATCCTTCTGGACAATAATCACATTTAGAATAGGTAAAATTGTATTCACTTAATATTTTAATTCCATTTTCATTAAATACTTGTCTATAATATGCTAAAGAACCGGGATGAGAGTTACCGTCATTATCCTTTGTGTCTTCGACTTGATTTGTAGGAGTATAAAATCCTCCCACAATTAGTTTGTTGTTACCGCTGCTGCTATTATTTCCTTGATTGTTGTCAAGCACAGTAATTGTTCCTCCTTTTATTTCATAGTCCTTATCAGTTATCGAATAATTCCCAACGGGAAGTGTAAAAGGTTTTGAATTATTTGTATAATCTAAGTTACCGGTTGAAAAAGATGATGCATCACTATTTTCCTGATTATTAACATTGACTAATTCTATATCATGTGGATGGGG
>JBBRRF010000473.1:0-1523 GCA_038200885.1 Candidatus Nitrosocosmicus sp. | reverse complement strand
TAACAGTGCTTTGTTGCATGATTATTTTAATCGTTATTTGTTAACGTTTTGGTGGTAAGATTGTAACGGAAACAGTCATAATTTAATTAGCCTTGTCCCGAATGAAGTATATCTTCAACTGTTTTTCGAATCATGCAACAAAGCAGGTTAACAGTTATGTAAACATAAAGATACTTTCTTCATGTAAACTGTTTATACTCATTTTGCCTACATGTTTTTTATTATAATTTATAGTCCAATCTGATACTATTGCTTTACCTATATCCGGTTCATTTTCAAATGTAGAATTGTTAATTGCTTGTCGCTGCATCCACATCCACCTTACTTCTATCAGGTTTAATTCAGGAGACCTTGTTGGAAGAAACACTAATTGTATCCTTGGATGATGTTTGGCCATCGTTTGTTTTACTTTGTTTGATTTGTGTATCGATACATTATCCAGTACCAAAAATATTTGTTTTACACTGGAATCATATTTTTGGTCTACTCTATCTATAAAATCTAAAAACTGTTTTCCTGTTTCCTTTCTGTAACCATGAGTCCACATCTGATTATTGGTATGGTCATAAGTACCAAACATGTTTAGAAGTCCATTTATCTTTTGAGCCTTGGATATCTTGGATTGTACAAAAGACCAAGACGTACCACCATATGTTTTTGCAACAATAGGTCCCTTCTCATCTTCATAAAGTAAGATAGAGTCAGAAGACAGATTATACCTTAATTCTTCGATTCTCTTTTTTTTAAATGATGATATTCAGGGTCTAGGCTGGCTCCCAAGGTTATTTTAGAATTTCTCCACTTGACACCATGCTTTAGAATGATGTTTCTAATTTCGGTGTGACTTATACTTTCAACTAGGTTTATCTCTTTGGTAATAAATCCTGCTAGTACACGTAATGACCAAGTAGAAAATGACAATCCATAATCGATTCTTGGATTTTTGGTTACTATCTCCACAATCTTTTTTTCGATATCATCAGTTATCTTGATTGATTTATGTTTATGGATTTTAGATATTATTCCATCTAATCCTTTTTCATTGAAATGATGTATCCACTTTCGGATATTGCTGTCATGATGATTAGTTGCCCGTCTTATTTCGGGAACTGCGTATCCATCATCTTTAAGCAGGATAATCTTAGCTCTATAGCCATCTTCTTTATCATCAACCATCATATCATACAAAATGTTTCTTTCCTCATCAGTAAGCATTCTGAGGGAGGTATTCCTCATAATTATAATTTGAGTGAGTCAGCTAAATGCATTATGATTGCTAAAAAAGCATGATCAGTTTACACAAGAATAGTATCTACCATTTTACATAACTGTTAAACGATACAATTCTAAAGGCGCATGAAAGATATTTGATCTGTCTAAGAATACCAAACCAAATTAATAATTGGTTATATAGGCATTTACAAAATATATTTATATATATTATGTAAAAATTTAGAATATAGAATGAAATCAAGAGTATATGTAATAATTGGCCTGATATTAGGGATAATTGGAACAGCAGG
>JBBRRF010000472.1:0-1530 GCA_038200885.1 Candidatus Nitrosocosmicus sp. | reverse complement strand
CAATCGGATAAAATGCAAAACGCTAATTAGGACTGATGAGGAACTATAAATGGCGGGTCTTTTAGATAGTATTTGTTTCAATCAAAATATAATACACTATGAGACCAGCTTTATTCGTTTGGAATTATGACCCAGCCTCAAATATATACAAACGGTATCCAAATTTCTATGGTGTTATTTGCTGGACTATTCGATACCGCCGTTAGCCAATTTTTCTCTAGTGATCATCTATATTTTTTCGGGGTTCTAGTATCAGAAGGAATTCAATAACTGCAAAAGAATAAACAGAATGCATAAAGAAAAGACTGTATTAAAGAGCAAGTACTTTGATTAAGAATAACAATAACAATAGCAATTTAATTTCAACGATCCAACGCTTTAACGGTTAAAGGCAAATTATTAATAGCATTGATGTAAATAAAAGGAATGTCTGATATAGAATATGAAAAGTACATGAAGAAATTAATTTGTTTTTTTGATAAAAATGAGAATTTGATCATTTACTGATAACCGCAATATGATGGGTTCAGGGGAACTTGTAAGGAGTGTGAAAACAATTGGTCCATGTCATAATACTTCTTTATACTTGTGATAAATTCCAATACATCAACGTTTCATTTTGCGGTATTAATCATTTTTTTGTATGTAAGCGATTCTCAAGTTAAATGTTGGTTGTTATTACAAAAAATATAGGATTTGTTAATTTATGATTAAAAATAATAGAGATCGGGATAATGAAAACCAATCTGAAGTTCCTAGTAAAATTAGAATCGATTTTTCTTTAAAAAATGAGGTCTTTTTTGTCGTTGTAGGTGCGATAGTTGGTGCCATTACATTTGGAATAGCTGATACAGTATTTCAAATGCTACTGGGATTACCACATTATCTTATCTGGATATCTTTTGGTCACGTTGTTGGTGTCTATTCCTCGACAATGAATTCGATCATCGCAGGTATATCAATTCATTTGATAACGTCCATCTCCATAGGGATTGTAATTGGTGTATTTCTATATAAGACAGGGATATTAAATATTAGTAAAATATCAAATGGATTGGTTTATGGAATTTTTGCAGGGTCAACTATATTTGTGGTATTTTTTATTCCTGTTTATGAATATATACTATCAGATCAAATTGCAAATACTATTGTGGAAATAAATCCAGGTATGAGGATGATTGATGTAAGGGATGCTGTTGAAAAAGACTTTCCATCAGTAATTGTTGGATCATTAACAATGCATTTGATTTTTGGTGTTACTGTCGGATTTATCTCTTCAATTTTATCCATCAGATTCGGTACTAGATATAGATGTCCAGAGTGTAATATTTCGTTTAGAAGCATAGATTTATATCGAAAACACCGAGAACTTGTGCATGGATTATCCCCTAGACAATTAACGCGTATACTTATACTAGGAACCTATCCTAAAATTAACTTTCTATAGATGATTATGCAACAAGAGAACTGTACCAACCCAAGATAGTTATCGTCCTTCTTTTCATATCTTGTGAAGAGTTTCCTAAATCT
>JBBRRF010000471.1:0-1533 GCA_038200885.1 Candidatus Nitrosocosmicus sp. | reverse complement strand
GTCTTTTGTAAGCATTCTTTCTGCTTTAAATTCTGTCACCTTTTCTCTGACATCTATAACTAAAACATTATCTACAAGAGGGATCCTTGGATGTATCCCAGGTTGAACCTGCTTTTTATATTTCCCTAATCTTAGAACAATTGCTCTTTCGTATTGATTAACAAGTATCAAAAAAGAAGAAGCAATTAAAATAATACCTACTATTACTAATATATATAATATTATTTCAATATCTGTAACTAATTTTATCCATATTGAAGCAATCAAAAGTATTATACCCAGTATAATCTGAATACCCGAGCCTTTCTTAGTAAATTTACTCATGGTAAAACCCCTATCAAAATTTTGGGATATCGACATACCTACGAAACAGAACACAAATATATAAAAGTATGATATCCTTCAGTCCTGTCCTTGATGTACTGCATTGAATTGTCTTTTCAAAGATGTTTTTCTCTCATTTTGGCGCGAAAGAAATGAAGATCATGGTCTATTCTGAGAAATCTGCAGGCTTGTGGATACCAGGTTCCACCATCAGTAGAAACAGGATGTTTTCCCTAATCTTTGACCAACCCTGATAAAAAGCGTTCGGCAACAAACATGTTTCTTTCCTTTGTCTTTACATCCTTTTCTATTCAGTATCTCCTTTCAAACGTTTCCTGTTGGCAAATGTCAAAGATTATACAGGATGAGAATGTAACCAGGCTATCCATAAAAATTTGGTGAAAATATGGAGGAATGGACAATTATGGTTTATGTAAATATGTTAATTGGTATAAAATAATCCGTGGATGATAAAAAGATTGAATTAGGCAACAAAACAGCCTTGAATCAAAGTGTTTTTATCTGTCTATAGATATTAAATGATATGAATAAAAACAAAAAAACAGTCATGGCGGTATTAATTTCAACACTCTTTGTAATTTCCATAATAACTTTAGCAGAGTACCATTCAAATACAATTTATGCCCAAACAACAAACGGACCTTCCGGAGAGATAATAAGTGGAACTCCTGGAGAAGTGGGAACGAAAAATAACACGGAATCATCTGGTACCATTTCTAACCTAACCGGACCTGAGACAATTCAAAGTTTAGAGAATCTTACAGGAAGCAATGCGGCAATATTGGCAAATGACACTAACATAAGTAATCCAAACATTACTGCATTAGACAGTACAGCTGTAAATTACCAAGAAGCATGTATAGGGACAAATAACCGAACTAGCGAGGTTTGTCCATAACATCTTTTCATTACATTTTTCATATATGATATTGATATTAAGACCCGCTACAATTTTGTCATACTATGGTAAATAGATCGAAAATCATATTGATCTTCTACGAGTCCAAAATATCAAGATAATAAGTTCTTAAACAATATTGTTTAATAGAGTTAATTAAAAAATATGACTTTTAATACCAAAGTCGAAGAATTAGGGCCATGGAATAAATCTCTGCAAGAATTGGCACTACAATTTCAAACATCATTAGAAAAAGGATTGACTTCAGCAGACGCTGACAGTAGGTCTTT
>JBBRRF010000470.1:0-1535 GCA_038200885.1 Candidatus Nitrosocosmicus sp. | reverse complement strand
CTACTTAAATAAAATACTTCGGATTTTTTTGCAGCAACGAAATCTTGACAGAGCTAATAATTATTGCAAATAGATAGATTATAAACCCAAAGACAGCTATATTGTAAAGCGGGCGAAAAAACAGATATTCTAAAGGTAACAGACTTAGTGCAATAACCAAAAAAGCTGGAATAGCAGTCAATGTGTCAAATGAATTTGGATGTTTTTTGTTGACTAAAGCTCTTCCTTTGCCATAGTTAAATAAACGTTTGAAAAGCGCTACAGGACTATTGTGTCTCCTATAATAATATACTATTGATTTGCTGCTTACCATGAATTTATAACCCAATCTTCTAATCCTCCAATTTAATTCAGTGTCTTCACCTGTTTCAAATTCTTCGTCTAACATATTTACTTTTTCTATTATCTCCTTCTTATAAGCCGGAAAACCAGGACTATTGATTATTTGATCATTTCTAAATCTTCTGAATCCTGTTCCGCCACCGCCTAACAGGGTAATCTGAGCATTTGCTATAACTTTGCCATAAAATGACTCATCGTCTGGAATAAAAATATTTGTACCTATCCCGGCGATACCTTTACCTGATCTTTCAAATGCCTCTGAAATATTTCTTAGATAATCATCGTGGGCGTATGCATGGGCTATAAACAAGATAACAATTTTTCCATTAGAATGGGAAATTCCAATATTATTTCCGGCCGCCCTTATCATCTTTGGATTCTCATAAATCTCTATAAGAGATTCATAATTCGTTTTATATTCATTCAATATTATCCTAGTGTTATCTGATGATAAACCATCAATTATAATTATTTCATATTTTTCCTTAGGATAGTTTTGGTTAATTAAGGAATCTAAACATTTTCTAATATATTTTTGTTCATTTCTTACAGCTAAAATCAATGAAATGTTCTTTTCCTGCAAATTATATTCGAAATTATATATTTTGCAGGAAAATTAAATATTGCTATTTAGAGTTATAGATATCAGATCGGCCCTGACGATATGAAAATCTTGTAGTACCATGTAGCTTGTATGTTGGCTAGGTTCAAAGTTTACATGCTCCGTTAGAGAGCGAGGCCCTGACTGAACCATACTTCCTTGAGCGGCTATCAAACTACCCCATATAGAGGGTGAATGGATGTTTGCCGCCTGTATAGCCAACAATAAGAAAAAAAAGGAGGATGAACGAGAAATTGAATCATCTTGGAATAGATGTAGGAAAAAGAAAGTGTAGAGCAGCTCTTAAGGATGATAAAGGAAAGATACTGGATGAATTCTTTTTTGGTAATGATGCAAACGGGATAAGCAATTTGCTTTCTAGATTAAGGACTAGCGAAATTCGTTCCACGACGACCACTACCGTCGCTACTCAAGCAGTACTAGAGTCTACAGGTAACATGTGGATGAGAATTCATGATACATTAGAAGAGAATGGAATTGATACAGTACTTGCGAACCCATACAAGACAAAGATAATAGCAGAAGCCAAGATAAAATCAGATAAACTGGATGCTCGGATATTATCTGATCT
>JBBRRF010000469.1:0-1535 GCA_038200885.1 Candidatus Nitrosocosmicus sp. | reverse complement strand
TTACTCTGATCTAAACCGAAGAGGTATTCCATCAAGGTATAGGTTATGTACAGCCTGTAGTACACCAGAACCATGATAACCCTGTCCTTGACAAGGAGCTTAAAGTGTCTACCCGCACCTATGGCACATTCTCTATTTCTTTTTCTATTAGATGATAAACGCTTTATCTCATACTCAGAGTATTTTGATTCAATTTCACAGTATATATCATCAAACTGCTTGACTGAAAGACCGGTAAAAGATTTGAAAAGATATGATTTTCTGGATAAACTATCATAGGATAGCAAAGAAAGTACAGGTTTGTATAAGACTAGAGGAAATATAGCTGTTTAGACTAAAAACGCAAGAGATCTAATATATTTTGAAGTATTCATAAATGTTAAATTTATGGAAGAGTTACTATTTTTACTCTGAAAATATCAAATCTTGTTACTAACGTTGTTACCTTATTATTGTCATAGGGCAAGAAATTGCTTCTGATACTTTTCTTGAGACGCTTCCAAGTCCTCTAATTTTAGCTAATCCTTGCAGTCCATTACTCCCCATCACTATCAGATCAACTCTATTCTTGTTAGTATAATCTACAATTTGATTTGAGGGGTCACCGTATAATATGAATGACTCTAATTTAATTCCATCAATGGATTTATATAACTTCTGTTTTTCCTCTATATCTTTTTCAATTGACTTCCTGGTTTCTTGATAAATACTATCAACATGTTCATGTAATGAAAGTTTTTCCTTATCACGATTAATTTTTATTTTATCTAAGATAGTCTTAGTAAATGGTATTTTTTGAAATACATGTAATATTATGACTTTAATGATCTGTTTTTTCGGATCACTTAAAAAGATTGCCTTTACTAGATTTACAGCATATTCTAATGCGTTTTCAGAAAACTCGGAAGTATCATATGGTATTAAAATGACCTTTATTTCCAACATATAAATTAAGATATTGTATCATAATAAATTTACTATAACTGTAAGACCACTCCTAGGATAATAAATATCGACTCCAACAAAAATAGCAGTTTTTGAATCAGAATTATTTTTATCAATATTACAAACTAGTATTTTAAATATCCAAAATTCATTCTTTTTATTTAATCAAACTCCTACTCTATCTTATGAGTATTTATAAGAATCTTAAATCTAAATAATTGGATGAATAATGAATTAAATATTTTTTCTTGTTTGTTTTTATACCCATTAACATCTCTGGGATTGGAGTTATTTGTAAAATAATTTCACTTAATGTAAGATCCATTTATATTGGCTCCAATAAACTTTCAATTACCTCAGAAATCCGGGTCTTTAAATTATATTGTTCTCTCATTCTACCATTTATTAGATCTTTCCTAAATGTATGTAATCAAAAAATATTCTTAGATTGTAGAACCAAGGGACATATGTCACCCCCTCACAGCAACTGGTACTGGTAGTATGTCTTCTAGTTTAAGTGCTTTTACAAAACGTAAGTACCAACCATCATCTCTATGACCAGAGTATCTTTCCTCAGGATAGCATTTTGT
>JBBRRF010000468.1:0-1536 GCA_038200885.1 Candidatus Nitrosocosmicus sp. | reverse complement strand
TATATAATGGATCTGTTCTCTTTGAAAGTCCTCGTACATAAATGTCAAATTTGCTATCCATGTTCAAGGTATCACTAGAGACAGGATTGTCGGTCATCTTAATATTTGATCCCCTTATTATTATGACTGGAGTCGATGCGTCAGATTCTCCCATTATCATAGTCCCGATGGAAGCCAGACAATCTGCAAGATTTTGAGATGTATATTTTAGAACATTTCCAAAAAGATCAAAAGTCCCTTTCAGATCTATTACTGGTTCAAACCCGCAGCAAGCTAATGCAATGCCTACTGTACCTTTTCTCATAGGTAAGATTCTACTATCTGATAATACAATCCCGACCCTTTTCCAGGAATTTATCAAAAATTTCTGTTTGAGGATCTCTATGGAGTGGTACGGATATTTTGGATACAAAACAACACTACCTTTGGGCACGTTTGACTTATCAATGCCTGCATTGGGCGCCAATACTTTATGAATAGATGTTAGGACAAAGCCGTATAATCCACCAAATATTTCATCAGACTCCCTGAGAATTAGTTCCATTATTTTTGGATCTATGTGATAAAGTTTAGATGCTTGAATAGCCTGACTACTTGGTTTTATCCCATTTAATTTCTTGATCCTACCTTCACTTATCGAAAGATATTTGCTTGATATAACAATCACATCGTTATCTTCGATGTTTATTTTTCCAATGTTCTTGCTAATTTTATCATACAAATCAAATTCTGATGATTCTCTATCTAGGTGGATGGGAATAACTTCCAAATTATGGTATTTCTCAAAGCAACCTATATAATTAATTTTATCATGATTGACTTTAAATTCTTTCTAAACTAAATTCAAAAAGTATTAATCATTAGCAGTCATATTCAATCATATTACTATGGGAATGACATTAACCGAAAAAATCCTAGCTCATTCCTCAAATTCTAAAACGGTTACTCCTGGAGACATCATCTTTTCCAACGTTGATAAAGCCATGATTCATGATGTTTCAGGTCCTGGAGTTATCAAGGTGTTTAAGGAATTGGAAAAAAAGGGCTATAAATTGGAAAAATTGTGGGACCCTGATAGGGTATGGATTTCTGAAGATCACTTTGTTCCAGCCTCCGATAGGATTTCTGCTGACAACGTGATACAATTAACAAAATGGGCTCAAAAATATGGTATTAAGAAACACTTCAAGTATGGAATGGGACAATATGGCATTTGTCATACGATTTCTCATGAAGAGGGGTTAGTGTTACCTGGAGAAGTTTATGTTGGTGGAGATTCACATACTAATACTACAGGTGCAATTGGTGCTTTTAGTGCGGGGCTTGGTCATACAGATATTGCCTATGTCTTAAAACATGGTAAAATATGGTTTAAGGTCCCAGAAACTATGCTATTTAAGGTAACAGGAAAAAAACCTGATTATATTATGGCCAAAGACATTATCTTGAATATTATTTCTGATATAGGGACCGATGGGGCAAATTACAAGGCGATGCAATTTAGTGGTAGTATTATCGATGGTATGGAAATGGAGG
>JBBRRF010000467.1:0-1550 GCA_038200885.1 Candidatus Nitrosocosmicus sp. | reverse complement strand
TGATGCTACGGAAGGAGACGAATGGGAAGAGGTAAATTTCATTGCGGTATATAATGAGGTAAGTGGAAAATATTCTCCAGACAATGTAAGATTAAGACACAACGTTTTGCAATGCTTACTTGTCGATGAGTTCATTATGTTAGCACCTGATAAATCATCGGTTGCAATAACCTCACAAGGTAAGAGATACCTAGGAAAAATGCCTTCCTTAAAGGATTCTAAAAAGACTACAAAAAATACCAAAGACTTTAATCCTTAAAGTTTTCGCCAGTACTACTATTCTATGGTTACCTTTACGAAATAGAATGTTTCCTTACAAAGTTTAAGACTATATTAATTAAAAGTACAACAGCTTTAGTAGATTTTACTAATGATAGTGTTGGCTATTCGGGATTATTACCTTATTCTAATTGGTTCTATTTGTGTAATACTAAATCTAATTATAACAAAGGTCAGCATAGACCTTTCTTTATGATGTTAAGGGTGTTATCCTAATCATTCTCCCTTTAAGATCCTCTATTAACTCATCCAATACCAGTGTTATCTTTTTTGTTATAATATCGTTGATATCTGATCGATAATAAGAATTGACAAATATGGACCCGCTTATTATTCATTGCAATAAATCCATAATTTCTGGCATCATATCCTTGTATTGTAAACACGTTTCATCACCCCTAATCTTGTACCGTTAACAATTTAAATCCGACCCGGCCCATTTGGATTTTGTATGTTTGTGTTAGATTTATTATTATTAAGATTTTATGTCTAAAGTTATAAAATTTCGATTTTAAAACAATAAAGATCGAGTTTCAGAAATATATTGTAGATTAGTCCTGAATACCCATGGAAGAGTATATTATTAAATATGAGGATCTATCATGTTATTCATATTTAGAAATCAAGAAGGTGACGATGGTAATACGTCGGGTAAAGGCTATACCAACTCCAATAAAAAAGGGAAATATGCGACCTCCACTGAAAATCGTAGATTAGTGTGAGAATACATTGTATGGCACTTGATCCTAAAGATTAACAGAAATTATTTTTCATCGAGTGAATATCACAGGATCAGAGACAAAGTTTCGATAAAAAGGAATATTTCTACTTCAAAGGTATCTTGAGGGTTGGTATCACTATTACTTAAAGGAATTCCCACTCAAGATAAGAAACATTATTCAATCCATTACAAATAATTCCATATTTGAGAATAAAATCACAGCTGGATTACGGAACAGTTTTGAGAGAAACTTGTTCTAAAAAAATGAGTGAGATATGTTAAATAAAGTAGCGGCTAGAATTCATTCATTTTCGTCTATGTTTTTTATTCCTTTTCCTCAATGTCTCACGGATTCGTTATGGTCCTAACAGGACTTTAATCTTATCACACTTAGAAAAGATTAAGACTTTACTCTTTTCTGTTTAACATATATCATTTTCTATAGATTCACCAACCTTTGGAACATTAATTATGTTTTGATCTAATTGTATGAACTATTTTTCATAGTTACCAAGCATGTAATTTTTCATCGTTTTGTATTAATTCTATA
>JBBRRF010000466.1:0-1556 GCA_038200885.1 Candidatus Nitrosocosmicus sp. | reverse complement strand
TGTGACAAGAACATCAGAGAAACAAAACTAATTGGAGATATTGCTAATGTCCCATCTATGGTAAATAGTGTTACTTTAGAATCTGAATAAAAATTTGAAACAAAGTAAGGACCACTAGACCTGAAAGCAAACAGTTCTATTTGGCCGGGAGTATCGATTATTACATAATCGGGATTAAGTTCCTGAACCTGAGTTTGGATATCATCTATTTTTGTTGATATCAAGTCATTAGCCAATATCAATGACCCATTTGGTCCTAACTTGTAATCATCCATTATCGAATAAAAATCAATAAACTCTCTCACGTCTATATCTGGATCATACGGCAAACTAGATACTCCTGGATCCAAATTAATTGAAATTGGTGAGACATCATTGTTGTGGTACCATTCCAACAATCTCGAAGTCAATAGTGTTTTCCCTGAACCGGCCGTACCAGTCACGAATATAGTATGCATTTCAAAAATTTTTAATTGCTATTCTAATTTTATTGTTATATTTGTATGATTATTATATTCCTTCTTTTGAAATAGTTGATATACCTTGAATTGGCGAATAATTTTCATTCTTGTAAGTGTTATCCCTATAATGCTTATTTTTCTATTTACTCCTGTTTCGCTAAATGATGTTTTATCTGTAGGTGTTATCCCTTTTTTACTTTCTTTTCTCGCAACAATGATAAGAATTTTTCTTCAAGCAATTAGGTTTTATTATTTTGTTCGAAAATTTATTGGAAAGAATGTCAGTGCATTTTGGAAAATTATTTTTGCCAGGTTAGCTGGAGAATTTGTAACTCAAACTACTCCTTCTTATATTGGAGGCGAATTAGTTCGAATTGCTTTTTTAACTAAGAGTGGTGTACCTGCGGGACGAGCAGCATGGGTTACTACCATGGAAATTATTGCCGATGTATTTGTTGGAACAGTTTTAGCTTTTATCGCTGGATTTGTTGCAATAGCGAACGGCTCCATGTTTATTGGTCTGTTAATTATTGCGATCGCTGCCCCTACATTTGGATTCTGGTTTTTTATCTTGATATATTCAGCAAAAAAAAATATCCGGTTACCTTCATTTTCTTTAAAATTGGCGAAAAAATTTATTTCGGAACAAAAAGCTCAACGGGGGATCAACTCTGTTAATAAAGCATTGGATGATTTGTGCATAATGAGTAGAGAAAACTTTAGTTCATTTAAATCTGTAAAAATATTTTCCGTGGGCATTGCAATTACAGTGGTCGCGTTTATTTTCCAAGGTCTTTCATTTCTAGTTTTAACACATTCTGTAGATATTTACATAGGTCTATTTTTGTCATTTATGGCTACGGCTTCTTCCACAATTTTGGGTACCCTTCCCATTACAATAGGAGGTTCAGGCTTAGCTGAATGGGGATTATGGGCATATATCAATCAATTGAATAACGTTTCTCAAATTGGTAACATAGTATATGATATCGATCAATTAAACGTCATAATTGCATGGAGGATTGCTTCTTACTATTTGCCGTTAGTAATAATGTGGATTGCATTGATGAGATTAGCATTGGGAACTAATTATTC
>JBBRRF010000465.1:0-1582 GCA_038200885.1 Candidatus Nitrosocosmicus sp. | reverse complement strand
TAATGCTGTTGAAGAATGTTGGAGACAGGGTAAGTACGACTTGTTGGTATCAAAATATTATTCATCATTTACTGATTTAAAATCAACCATATCCAGATATTACAGGATGAGAAGGTTTAACCTGACTTAGTAAAGTATTTGTTGAGAGATGATTAGCGAAATTATGTTTGCAAGTATAAATATAGAATGTGGATCCATATTCATGCCTAGATTTTGATCAATTGCATCATTGTTATTAGAATCAATATTTGCTAATGAAATCAGCGAATGAAAATGGTTAGTGTTGGTCTTGGTAGTTTCAGTGGCCTTGCTGTATAATATACATACAAAGGAATCCAATTTTAGGACCTATAAAGATGTGGACCGAGTGGGATATGCGACAAAAATGGCATGTAGCTATTGCTCAGATTTAATAGATTAATAGAATTTTTCTCTTGTTCTTAATTTACCATATTTTGGATAGAGTCAAGTGAGTAGGTTTTTTTATTACTCATAGAGAATGAATCACTCCTTATGAGTCATAGGCAATTATTTTGAAATGGTACTTTGCCATATTTGTTGAAAAACTATTCCTAGGGCCCTATCTTGACCTTAATATAAAAAATACTATCGAGATTGATATTAATGAACCACAATGGTTTGATATCTTAAAGGCGCATTAAATGAAAATACTTTGGAAGTTGTCGAATTTTCGAAAACAAACAATAATAATGCTGTCTCATCAAAAAATTAAAAATATATCTAATCGCTATGAATAATTCCTCTGATCTTCTGCTTCATTTCAGCAGTTATATCTTCTTCTTTCATATTATGATGACTTTTAGCATGCTCTATGCCATTTTTCAAAACTTCCTCTTCTGTTTCACCTTTTACGATATAATCACAATCAAATCCAGCTTCTCTACAAATTATCGTTTTCACAAGTTATCTTTGGACCTGTTTCCTATAAATAATTATTGTACAATGTCCGGATTTCCATTAGTTCAAAAGTATTGTGGTCCAAACCTGTTTCACAATTAAGTTGGCTATATTTTGACTAGTTGTTCTCGAATTTGTCTTGTAATCGTATAAATGGTCCTAAATCAAAATAATAAATTTAGAGTTGGTTTTTGATGTTAATTATTTGTCATTATCAAGACTGCTGATTAATTGGTATTTACAGCATCGGTATTAGCTGCGGTAGTAGTATTTGGTGCAGTAGCGGTAGTAATTTTGCTGTCCAGACTAGATCTACCTCTTTTCCCCTCTAGGTCGAATTTGCTACTGTATTTGTATCAATGGTAGAATCAATTGTATTTTTTATCTTTTTATCTGTTGACTTATTCCATGTATTAAAAGCGTCTTATGCGCCTTGATTAATTGGACTAAAGTTATTGAAAGCAAAGGAATAATCATTAATGCGCATTTCATAGAACAAGGGTAGTCTCGTTTCTTAAATAGCTGAGCATGGGTCATAATTCCCAACAAATAAAGCTGGTCTTATAGAACCATATTTTGCTTGAGACAGACTATCTAAAAGACAAGCAGAGTACAATTCATCATCCATTCTAACTAGTATTTTGTATCTGATTGGGCTGATTGT
>JBBRRF010000464.1:0-1586 GCA_038200885.1 Candidatus Nitrosocosmicus sp. | reverse complement strand
TCTCACCAGTTCTTTCTTTTTCATGTATTAGGTTAAACTTTTTCTCGATTTCTATATGGATTCACTTCCTTATACAACAACAGCAAAAGTGTAACCCATGTCCGTAAGCTATAATGTCACCTATGTCTGCAAGTACAACAATTAACCACTACTAATTACGCAAGAGATCTATTATCCACCAATTCGTATTATTACATTTATGGTCAAAGACCTAGCCTCTGAGGATGAAACCGAAATATTCAGGAAGATTGAATGCTTGATACTAGATAAATTGTTGGAAGCACATAACACTGGAACCAGATCTTTGAATTATCGAGAGACAACTAAGCAAATAAGTTCCCGACATCCCGAAGATATAGATACTGCCATTGAAGACTTGATCCCTCAAGCACTGATTCATTCTGCTGACGGTGAAAATTACTACATAACCAGTGATGGAATCTTTGACCATAACAAGAGAATGACAGAAGGAACGTTATTTTAGGTACTATAGAGGACGCACCACTGAGATTAAGATACTATAAAGCTAACTGGGAATATCTATTGCTATCATACAATGCACGTAACTTGAAATTTAGTATTCATTATAGTTAACTTTTGAATCACTCAAACAGAGTGAGGATACTCATAGGTGTGTTCTAGGTCCAAAAGATGTAAATTCATGAAACATTGCGATAAACCGCCGGTGAGGGTTTAGGGTTGGTAAGGAAACAATATCTAATAACCAATTTTTAGTATCATCTATTTAACCTATCCCGCCCATTGGTACTTACCGATCGGGGTAGCATAAAGAATGTATTGTACATATCTAGAAATGGGGAGCTAGTTCCATGTATCCCAGTACGTTTATGCCACTAATTTCCTCATTTCTAGTTTAGTTGTTATTTGCTACTCAAGGATTCTTGCTTTTATCACCGGTAAACTCTGTTTTGTGTATTCCTCTTTATGGCTCCATTACGTAGAATCACATTAATTTTGTTCCCAATGAAAACACGATAACACTTCCTAAACAGGAATTTCCTAACGAGAAACGTCACCATTCCGTAATTAGCATATCCCTGTGAGTCGTATATACTCTGTATATGACACACATTTTGATAAAAGACTATCAAAAAAATTAGTCTATTCAATTTCCAGGCAACCAAACAACTTCAATGTAGCTTTACTATTAAATATCAGTTCAAATATGATTCATATACGATACTGTATATTTAGTATGGATTAGGGATGAAAAACCTTAGGACTAGATCCCAGTCATATTATTCAAGTATGTTCTGATCTCACTTATCCAAGGACAAATATAGATACATCAAATACTAGGAATTCTCTTACAAGGTCCGATGATTTGGATTAACGTAATCAATTTATTGAATAAAATTATAATATGTTTAAACCAAAAGTATTCTCAATATCTAAGTATCGATTAATTTCATACAATGATATCTTTAATTCTGCCGAGACTAACCATAACTGTGTTAGATTCAAAGTGAACACACTCCTTGTGTGAGTTAGGCTTAGACTGATCCATCATCCTGAGCGGCTGGACAAGTACCTCGTCAAGAAGGTGGATGGATGTTTGCCGCTTT
>JBBRRF010000463.1:0-1592 GCA_038200885.1 Candidatus Nitrosocosmicus sp. | reverse complement strand
CTTCTTTTTTACCTGCTCTAGATAGTCTATAAAGGATTGGCGGTCAAATTTGTCATCTTGTCTAAAAAGCTGTTTACCATCCAAAGATAGTGCCCCATACATGCTTGTTTTTTCGTGAGATACGGTGACTGTAGCCAAGGGTCTTTTCTCTCTTGTGATCCATTTCCTTCTTTTTGTCATGATGGAGTCATGAATGAAGATCGACTCGTCTTGTACAAGCAAGTTCCAGTCATTTTCAAGGCTTTCAAGCACATTTTTTATCCTTTTTTTTAATATTTGATCTCCTTATTAGATGCCCTTTTAACGAATCTCTTCTCAGGGACTTTGAGTGAAAACCCCCACTGGTAAAGCAATCTACGGATATGGTCTTCATGGTACTTGATACCTGTTTTCTTTTGTATAAGATCCATTACCTCTTTGGTATCCCATCCTGTGTTGCTATCTGACAGTTCCTGTTTTATAATTATGATTTCCTCTTCATTCATAAAGGGCGGTCTTCCGCTTCTTGGTTTGTCCCTTAGTCCTTCTGTCCCTTCATCTTTGTATCTTTTGTACCATTTGTAGGCCCAGGCTCTTGATTTTTGTAATTCTGATGCTACCAATTCAACATGGTGTTTGTCAGCTGATACCCTGATTATCAGTAATAGTCTTTCCTTTACACGGGCATCACATTCATTCCTGTAGACCTTGGATAAAACGCTTGATTTCAACTGGATATCTGAAAACAGTCAATGGTTAGCTAAAAATCTATCTGTGAAATTAGG
The DNA here is from genome assembly GCA_038200885.1 of Candidatus Nitrosocosmicus sp. Taxonomy (GTDB): domain Archaea; phylum Thermoproteota; class Nitrososphaeria; order Nitrososphaerales; family Nitrososphaeraceae; genus Nitrosocosmicus. The sequence goes on along the minus strand of JBBRRF010000463.1, from coordinate 828 downwards.
TTTGTCAGTACAGTACTAGCAACCATGTTAGATAAGTGAGAAAATTAGAGTAATGGGGTTGACATAGGTTTTTCAATAATTCAATAATTCAAATATAAGGAAAGTTATCAGACTAGAATAATTAGAATATAGAACTAATTGATACTGTAAACCATTATTCAAAAAATAATAATCAAATAATAAAAAAGGTGTTTATGCTAAGAAATGGTCTTTAGCCTGTCGTTGTTGATGGTACTGTTCCTCCATTAATGAAGACAGTATTGACTAGAGTGCATTCTTGAGAACCACCAGAAGTCATTGTGCCGGTTGCAGATATGAAATTCTGATTAGGGTCCAAGTTAGCTGTACAATCACCAGTAGCTGTTGTTGTAATTATAACAAAGGTAGCAGTCATTTCAGTTTGAAGAGCAACTGTACCTGCTAAATCTTCGGTTATATCATAAGCACCAGGACCGATTTCAACTGGAGTTCCAGTGGCGCTTCCTGGAAAGTCAGATGGGTCCGGACTATTCCCAGTTACTGTTATTGGATAATCAGAGGGTTCAGGGAAGTTAGTTGAAGTAATCGCATAAGCACAAACTGCCTCATTGCTTGGTGACCCACCATTTGACCTACATTCTACCTCTTTAAAAACTGTCAGTGTACCTCGTTCTTCTGGAGGTGGTACTATTCCGTTGTTTGTGATTACATTATTATTTTCTTCATTTTCATTAACACATGTTATAGCTGCCCCAACACAACTAAAAAGGCTATTTGTATCAATACTTCCTGAATTGATATCTTTGGATAATAAACCAAAATTGAATGCATTATACCATTTCATATATG
>JBBRRF010000462.1:0-1607 GCA_038200885.1 Candidatus Nitrosocosmicus sp. | reverse complement strand
TTCCTCTTCAGTCTACAGTCCAGATTAATATCCAATTCGATTGTTTAGTGACACGTTTTGTTTGAATAGAATTCTATTATCCAGTATACTTGGTAGAAAACGAATTGATTTGATAGGGTAAGGGTGCTTTGTCACCTAACTCAAAATATTTAGCTTAGATTTGGGTCTACATGCTCAATGGTTGATTGGCCTTCCTATGACCGTTCATTAGTTAGACGTGGTGAGATTCTTTTCTCGTATGATTTTCTCGATAGTTGGGGTTCAGAGATAGATAGGATGAATGAAAATAAAATGGGAAAGCCATTGGAATATCTCGATTCATTCATCTTAGTCATTGGTTACATCCGTTATTCTTTTCATCTACCTTACCGACAAACTGAGGGCATTATCAAGGCTACTGGAAAAAGATTACCTGCTAATCCACCTATACTTACATGTATAATTTCGTAGATAAGGTTTTTAGCTAGTTAATGGCTATTAATAACCATCCAGTTGAAATCAAGTGCTTTAGACAAGGCATACAGGAACGAACGTAATGCTCGTGTAAAGGAAAGACTATTGCTAATAATCAGAATATCATCTGATAAACAGCATGTTGAATTGGTAGCATTAGAATTGCATAAATCAAGAGCATGGGCCTACAAATGGTACAAAAGATACAATGATGAAGGGCTTGAAGGGCTTGGAGATAAACCAAGAAGCGGAAGACCGTCCTTTATCGATGAAGAGGAAACCGTAATTATAAAACAGGAACTGTCCTCTAGCAACACAGGATGGGATACCAAAGAGGTAATGGATCTCATTCAAAAGAAAACAGGTATCAAGTATCATGAAGATCATGTCCGTAGATTGCTTTATCAGTGGGGATATTCACTCAAAGCGCCTCAGAAAAAGTTTGTTAAAAGAGCATCTGAGAAAGAAAAGAAACATTTTAAAAAAGGGTAAAAAATATGCTTAATAGTCTTAGAAAAGGATGGAATATGCTTGTACAGGACGAGTCGATGTTTCTGTATGATTCTCTCATGATAAAAAGAAGAAAATGGATTGTCAGAGAAAAAAGGCCCACAGTTACAGCCACAGGATCTCATGAGAAAACAATCGTGTATGGAGTGCTATCTTTAGACGGTAAACAACTATTCAGACAGCAGGATGACAGGTTTGACAGTCAATCTTTTATAGTATATATGGAACAGGTAAAGAAGTTCAAAATGATAGTGGAGGGAATGCATTCTTAATATTGTGGGGGAAATACTATAAAAGATATTTTCAGTAACTTTCCATTATACATATCGATAATCAACTTCTTTTACTCAACCCGTAAACCCGAATAGCAAATTGAATTTTTCAATATCACTAAACTCAGAATTGTCGATTGATGATTGTACATCAGAATTATAAGCAAATACTTCGTTGTAGCATGTAGTTACCTCATGTTTGTTTGGTTCTTTTTCAAAATATGGATCTACTTCAACACCTCTACTCTCGTCTATTTTTTCATCGATGCAATCATAAAATCCTGGAAGGCCCTTATCTATACCAATTAAGATAATTACCTGAACCATCATTTACAGTCCTTCATACTTTCTCCAAATGTTTATAGCTGAGAT
>JBBRRF010000461.1:0-1624 GCA_038200885.1 Candidatus Nitrosocosmicus sp. | reverse complement strand
TCCTGGCTTTCTGGGAGTAGAGAAAGACTTTCCAGAGCAACTGTCATCTTTACCAATCAAAAAGGAAAAAGGGTGCGAGCTGACCGAAGTAGAAAAAGAGTATAACGAGAACCATTCTGCAAAAATGATAGTAATAGAACATGCTATATGCAGGATAAAAAAGTACAGGATAATGAACAATGTCTTTAGAAACAGGTTGAGAAAGTACGATAGGGTTTCAGACATAGTATCAGGACTGGTAAACTTCAGGATAATGAATGCCTCTTAGTTACGGCGATAGACAAGATGACTAGAAGACATGGTTAACCTGTGTTAATTACGCAAGAGATCTGGTAATTTGGCTTTAGGCCAACAATAAACTCTTTTTTTTATTTTGACATAGTTCGAATAATTATTTATCCGAATAGTTTAGATCCTATTCTTATGAATTAACCCCAAGTACTCAAGATTTGATAAACTTATTATCATCTAGAGCACAAATACTGATAGATCAAACTGACTCAATTTGTAAATGAAGAAAAAGAGTAAATTATGTTATATTTAATAAACTTTTGGCTATACGCTACTTTTACTTTATATTAGTTGATTAAGATCAAGTAATTGCTTATGAAATTATAAATGTCATATTATCAATTGATTGAATCCAAATGAATGTAAAATTCTTTAAAATTGAAATAGAATATTGGAATTCTATTTAACTTCGAGTATGTATGTCGTTGTCTGATTCCACCCTATCGGTCCAGAGTATTGATCAGTGTCAGATGAATCTATATTTTTTAATTTTATAGAATTGATGTCTCCCTTTATCACTAATTCATGGATTCCAGGAGGCAAAGGTTTCAAAAACAACCAATGTCCATCAGCGATTGCTTGGGTTGTCTGAGAAGTAAGACTAAGAATGTTATCTTGAGGCAATGTGAAATTGAAGAGTGCGGTTTGTAAGTTATATTCAATCATATTTGACATATTGATACCGTTTAAAACAGCATGTCCTTTTCCTACAATATCCTGCATTTTTTTGGCACAGCCTCGTAGTTGTTGTTCAGATTTTAATGATGGAAACTCTGCATATGAACATTCAGAATTCAATAATGCGACTAATATGGATATACCAGATGGTATTTCGCACGTTCGAACAACAGGATGTTCAAATGAATTTGAAAGAAACCACACTGGTACTTTTTGATTTTCACCGCAGAATTTCCCTGTATCATCATAAGATGGGTGTTTATCCAATGGAATGGAATAAGCCCATTGCCACCATTTAGCAGTCCAGTCTGAATATGATATGTTATAAGGATTTGAATCCCTGTTGTACACCAAAGTGGATATTTTATTGAAATCAAGTCCTGAAACGGGTCTTGCTTCATCAGGATCGTCGTCTTCAGTTGCAGAGACCAAATTTATGGGATCGAGAGGAATTAAAATCATTGTAAAAAGGATTGATAGAAAGATTAATTTCTTCATAGTATTTGGGTGCCCTATATTAGATCTCTTGCGTAATTAGCCAAAACAGCTATATTTCCTTCAGTCTCATACAAACCTGTACTTTCTTTGCTATCCTATGATAGGTTATCCAAAAAACCGTTGCTGTTCAAATCATTTACAGGTCTATCGGTAAAAC
>JBBRRF010000460.1:0-1638 GCA_038200885.1 Candidatus Nitrosocosmicus sp. | reverse complement strand
CAATGGATTTGATCAAGGTAGATCTCGAAAAGATCCGCGAAGCGTTTCACAAACTCTAGAGGATCACCTTGCAGTGAGTCAGATTGCATGTCAAATAGGTGCTGAAGTTGAATGCTTTGTATTTGATCAAATAATATTTGATATGGAAAAGAATAATCCTGTAAGTAATAATGTAAATGGTCGGAATCGTGCAAAAGATGTTTCAATCCTATCTTCAGAACAATATGGAATTGGGAAATATCCTATTCGTAAAAAATCTGGATATGATGTTCCTACTTTTCAAGACTCTTTGATTGAATTTAGGTTTGAGGTAGCTAATATATTGAAACAATATTATGATATCAATGTCACAAACATGAATCACGAAGTGGCTAGTAGTGGCCAGATTGAAATCAATTTTATGCATGATTACTTGACTCAATCCGCCGACAACGTTCAGATTTATAAAGATGTAGTCAGAAATGTGGCAAAAAAATACAACAAGATCGCAAATTTTATGCCAAAACCGATTTTTGATCCTCTGAACAATGAAAATAGTGATAATGGATCAGGTATGCACGTAAGCATAAGTTTATGGTCAAAATCAGCAAGTAAGAATGCGAATTTATTTTACGATGAATCTGACGATTACGCCGAATTGAGCCAAACTGGGCGATACTTCATAGGCGGTATTTTAGATCATGCTAGATCATTATCTGCAATAGTAACTCCGACCGTAAATTCGTATAAAAGGATTATACCTGGATTTGAGGCACCGGTTTATATTGCATGGGCGCGGGGGAATAGATCCGCTGTAGTTAGACTCCCAATTAACGAAAAAAAGAGTTCGAACTCGAAAAGAATTGAGTACCGGGCCCCTGATCCTTCCGCAAATCCATATCTTGCTTTCTCTGCTATAGTTGCAGCAGGGTTGGACGGAATAAATAAAAAAATTGAACCAGGGAATCCTGTTAGTGAAGACATTTACAAAATGTCCGACTCAAGGAGGAAGGATCTTGGAATAGGTATTCTGCCTGGTAGTTTGGAGGAAGCGTTATCATCGTTGAAAAGTGATTCAAATTATCTAAACCTTTGTTTTCACCATGATTTAATCAGTACGTATTCGGATCTTAAAAATAAGGAAATAGAGGAAATAGGTAACGATGAATCAGTTATAAATCAATTCATGTTTTACTATGATGTCTAAGAATGTTATTTCTTAATCAATTTCTTTCTTATCTTTACTATTTTTGCCATTTATGGAATTGAATGTTGTTTTATTGATGTCTCTACTTAAGGTAAGTGGTAAACTCTATTTCTTTCTTGTATATTATATCAATGCGCTCATCTTCTCTGTTCTTTTCTCAATAGTACTATATCCTCAATATTATTGGGGTTCATATATACTTCTCCCCTAGTGGCCTCTTTGATACCGACAATAGGTTCATCACATTCCGGACATATTTGAAAATAAACAAAAATACTAACATTTCTCTTATTTTTTCCAACAAGCGTATTACGCATGTTAGAATGAAATTGGCTCTGACATGTGGGACATTCCATACTAATATTTTAATTTGAATTGTATATGTACTTTAACATGTAGAACCAAGGGACATATGTCACCCCCTCACAGCAACTGGTACTGGTAGTATGTCT
>JBBRRF010000459.1:0-1656 GCA_038200885.1 Candidatus Nitrosocosmicus sp. | reverse complement strand
TCCTCCTGCGCCAACAATCACAGCATTATCATTTGGTTTTAGATCAGCGTTCTTTATTGCACCATATGCTGTGAGCGCAGAACATGACAATGTTGCAGCTGCATCCATATTGAGATCGTCGCCTATTTTTACCAAATATCTGTAACTTGGTACCAATACATATTCTGAATAACCTCCATCTATGTAGACGCCTAGTGATCTAGGTGCATCACAAAGATTTTCTTCACCCCTTCTACATGCAGGACATAATCCTTCACCTATCCACGGATATACGAGAACTTTTTCATTTTTGTTAAATCCTTCGGCTTGATCTCCTAGATCTTCTATTGTACCTGCTATCTCATGACCTAGAGTCAGAGGGTATTTTACTCCTCTATCAGTAGTTTTTAATATTTGTCCATCGAGACCCTCATATCCTCCCTCCCACAAATGAATATCACTATGACAAACACCTGCAGAATGAACTTTGACAAGAACCTGAACACCATTAGGTTTTGGAATTTCAAGTTGTTGTACTTCTAAGAATTCCTTCGGTTTGATTATCCTTGCAGATTTCATACTAACATTACGAGGTTATCCTATAAAAGTATGAAATCAAACCCTATTTTAGTAATGATATCGTAGATTGACAACTTGGCGCAATTCCAAGTACTCTCCCTATTACTTTACTTTACTGTATTAAAGGGACACGCCCAGTGCTCACTTATTTCTTTAGATTCACAGTAGAATTTGGTTACAGATACTCCCAGAATTCTATATTCTGTTACTACATCAAATCTGTTTTCTATGTTAATATGTTTAAAATCTAAAAAATGATTCTAAATTTAATAGGGTGTCCCCAATGCTCTTTGTTTCTTTAATGCTTCTATATACCATTCAAACTCAATTATGAATTTATCAAATCTTTTATTATAAGATTCATCCAATAAATTAGCACTTTCATCAAAAACATTATTTACTTTTGATATTGAAAATGACGAGGGTATTGATATAGCACCTAATTCTGCGAATATTAATCGCAACTGCTGTGCAGCATTAATTCCTCCGTACACGCCAGGAGAGTAGGATACAATAGCGGATGGTTTAAAGAAATATTCTTCTAAAAAATAATCTAGCGTATTCTTAAGTGCACTAGATGTACTATGGTTGTATTCAGGGGTAATCGGTATATACCCATCCGAATCTTTGATTTTATCCCTTAAATCTTTAATTTTTTTATCCGGATTTTTCATCTCCTTGTACATTTTATCTAATAGTGGTAAATCAAGTTCCAGGGGATCAATAAAAAATACTGTATGATTTCTTGTTTTTAATTTCCTTTCAACCCATCTAGATACCTTTATTCCTTGACGATTCTGTCTTACAGAACCTACAATAACTGCAATATTGGCCATAAAGTTTAGAGGATAACGTTAGTATTTAATTCAAGCGAATTTCTTGCTTAATTATACCAACTCGTATATGTAGTCTAAATTGCCTTCTTCTAATCGGTCATGTCGTAAAGAAATTAAGAGCAAATAGGTTATTTGTTACAATATTATTCAGAATTTATAATATTGATTAGAACGATATTCTAAACGGTATAATAGGATAGTGAAATGGTTCTCTACTTTTCCCTCTTTCATCTCTTCTAGTTTTTTATCACAGTTGTCGGTA
>JBBRRF010000458.1:0-1658 GCA_038200885.1 Candidatus Nitrosocosmicus sp. | reverse complement strand
GTTTGTATGAGACTGAAGGAAATATAGCTGTTTTGGCTAATTACGCAAGAGATCTATTCATCTGGACACACCACCAGTTGCCTTGGGATATGAAGTCATCCAACAATATATAGTGATATTAGCATCTATAACATTTCCGTTTTTTAATTCTATGTAGATATAAGGATACATAATTTCGTTGAACTGTTGTTCTGGGTGGTAAACTCACAAAGTCTTTCAATCCGTAAAGTCGAACAGAGTATCACTACCCTTGATACTTAGATAAATTCTTGATTCTCAATATTAGGTTTTGGTTCTGCTTCATGAGACAGAAAGAAAAGAATGAAAATAGAAGATTTATAGTCGACTAACAGCTTGGCCGCCCCTTCATCCAAACTATTACAACAATCAATTCACATTCTAGTAGATGTCCTCTATCATCTTTATGAAGGGCGTAAAGAAGGCAGCGTCACCTTTCACAGGTTTTGTCAAACAATTTTTTTGCTAGAGGTTTCTGTCTCTCCATACCTGCCAAAATCTGTTTTATGGATTCTTCAGTGACATTATCCTTTTTGCACAACTTCAAAAGTGTTTTATAATTATGGAACAAAGCGCCCATCATAATAGGCTCTATTGGCACGGGTCTTTTGGCATTGGATAGATATTATGTATACAAAGTGGCGTTTTCAAATATAATGTTAAACGCTTCTTTCTCATTCTTGGATGGTAGTTCTTTCTTAAATTTGGACCAATTCAGTCGCTCGATCCCAATTAGCTGCCTAAATGAAGGAATGCTTCGGTCCATTTGGTTAAAGATCATAATCGACTACTTATCTTTTACGCAGTGTAGTCATGCATAGGCTCTGTTCACTCAACCTCATTTAATTCACTGTTATGGTAATCCACAAACAGATTCAGCCAATTCCGTACATGCTTTTGTTTACAGTTTATTGTTCTACATGTAAAGTAATCGTCAAAACCTTCTGTTCTATATTTACTATATGCATAGTTCTTTCTATCTTCCTTTTCCTTGAGGATATTTTCTTTGGATGTTACTTTTGAACCCAGTTCCAGATGGAGACATGGTTTCTCCTGATAAAACATGACAGCCTTTCTGAAACCCGCCTTAATGATAACCCTGAAAAGTACAAATACAGACCATAGAATACATATTTTGAAGGTGTTCTGACTCTAGTACTCACAGAAGAGATAGGACATCTTTAAGCTATAGGCTTATCGTTAAATGAACAGAGCCCATGCGTATATTCGTGAAAGACAAAAACTTTCCCGTAACCCCGACCACCTATTAACATTTTGCCTCTCATGAGTACGAGCAAGATTTGTGATAACATGATTGCCCATTAGAAAAAGCTTAATTCCTCCCTGAGTCTAATTTTCATATTATCACTTTATCAAAAACAGAGAATCTATACCTTCAAAGTCAAACGAATGTACCAAAGTCCTGTGAAAGAAAGTTGAAATGCTGATCAAGAGGAAGATAAACGTCTTAAGAAAAGAAATTCCTTTGTTATCGAAGTTACTTCTAGATAATTCTGATAAATCTGAAGATATAATAGATCTCTTGCGTAATTAGCCAAAACAGCTATATTTCCTTCAGTCTCATACAAACCTGTACTTTCTTTGCTATCCTATGATAGGTTATCCAAAAAACCGTTGCT
>JBBRRF010000457.1:0-1671 GCA_038200885.1 Candidatus Nitrosocosmicus sp. | reverse complement strand
TTTTTCTGTACCTTGGATAATTCCAGGCGGAGTGGATGGTATGACACAGGATATAAGGCGCATTACAAAGCTAAATTCATTTCTATACTTGCGGTGGATGAATGCAGTATATTGATGAAGAATTAGACACTTAACTTATTACATTTTGTTACAAAAATTGTAGTCATATGACTGCAATGTCTATTAGACATCATATTGATCCAATAAGTATACCTTAACTTGATAAGAGCTTTGATTCCCATAAGCCATTTAATTTTGTTGAAATTTTAAATCAAAAATTTGGTTACAATTGTGACAAATGAAATCTATTTCCTTAATGATACCATTAATTATTACCTCTTGAAACGGGTATTAAATTTGATTATTTCTCCTAACTCTGTCATTATTGTAGAATATGATTCTAATCTCAAATCATTAATTGAAGATTACGAAGCCGTTAAGCAGAAAGACTGGCTGCACACAATGGCATTTAAAGAAAAAATAATTGATTTTTTAGATCCAGGTTTCAGCAAGATTTTCTCATAATATTGATTATTTAATGGAAATTAACACGAAGAAATTAAACGACAATCAATTATGTACCGTCCTTGCCAAAGAGACATGTGATATACTTAACTCGTTTGTTAAAATGAAGAATAGATCCTTTGTTTCACATGATCCTAAACCAAAATTTGAAGATATTCATAACTTTATTACAGATAAGAAAGTTAAAAGAATCTTTTTAGTATTATTTCTATAAATTCTTATATTTCTTTATTGTCTAACTTACTAGAATCTCGTTTTAAGAAAAGATATTGGCATTAGCTCCTTTGACTTAGAACCACACACTTTTACTTAATCCACAAAACATTGATTAAATTGATAGGTGTTAAATTATTGGAATACTTTAGATATAAAATCTAGTTACTTTATGTCCCTTACTCATGGATTCTTCTACATATCTTGTGTTGTAATTGTATGACATAAACAGAATGAAGAACAGATTAAACCATCAATAATAGTTATTTGATTTGAATTACTTGAGAGGGAGCACTGATCTATTATTTTACATGATGAAATTAATATAAACTAAAAAAATATGTTTTGTGTCTACCAAACTTTGTTTTATCAAAGAGGAAAGAACTCATTTGAACATATCAAATGGATTTACAAAAGTAGCACTTGATCCAAGTTTGTTAAGCGAATCAACCACTGGTCCTATACATCTAAAGATATTTGCCTCCAATTCGTCATTTTCATTGTCTTGTACAACTAGTTCAAGACAGCCTCCAACGTATAGTCTGAATGAGATTGGATCCTGGTTAGGAGGGGCAACAGCAGCACTGATTTCTATAATGTAAAAAGAAGATTTCAATTCTGCATAAAGTTTCCAATTTGAATCTAAATCATTGTTATATGCTAGAGTACCGTTTTCTTCTTTTATTTTAACATCAATTCTTTCATTGGCATTATTTGCTACTATTACCCTTGAATCCTGATCCGTGTCTCCTTGATTGTTAAATGATAATCCATTTACGGTAGAAGACGATATATACCACTTCATATATATTCCTAAATCGTCCTCAGTAAATAGTTCCTCATATTCAGACCAAACCTTCTGGTTCTGAAATATCTAGATACCTTCTCCTTAAAATCCTCAAAGGATGAGTAATATTCCAGTACAAGCAAATC
>JBBRRF010000456.1:0-1678 GCA_038200885.1 Candidatus Nitrosocosmicus sp. | reverse complement strand
TTGCTAAACTGTGACCTGTATCCATAAGGAAGAGAAAGGGCATGATAGAAAGGATGGTCCTTGTACCATCATAACCATTCTAGACGAGTTATTGGATGAGTTTAATATTTTACCAAAAAAAAACCTTCCAAAGTTGTAGACATACCTATTGTACGCTATAGGAGAGTGCTTTACGAATAATACATTCTGAAAATAGGATGTCACTGGAAGGTGCAATTTAAAGTATGTCGCTATGGCTATACTTGTTGTAATAGAGTCTAGGATTTAATTAAACTGGACGTATTTAATAAAATATAGGTCGGATTCTTGAAAATTTTTGATGATAAGATAGACATCAACTGGACCTTGGAAGTGAAGTTGGTCCAGGTGCAGTTCCTACATGGCAACAGCCTTGAAAGATGAAGTAGATGCAATGAGTTCTAAGTGGAAAAGCAATCACTCATAAGAATAATTTTGCCGTGTTGATACAAGATGTTTATTCACCTATCACTTGTATTATGATTTTGCGTTCTCTTGGTCTTGTATCCATCTCTAACAATACTATTTGTTGCCAAGTGCCAAGTGTTAGATGACCTGCTATAAATGGAATGGTTAAGCTTGGTCCAATTAACGATGCTCTAACATGAGAGTGACCATTTCCATCATGCCATGTATTATCATGAGCGTATTCAATCTCTTTTGGCACTAGTCTCGATAACATTTTTGGGAAATCCTGTTGCAATCCTGGTTCATATTCTATGGTTGTTATTGCTGCCGTTGACCCGACAACAAAAACTATGACAACCCCGTTTTCTATTTTGCTTTCTTTAACAATCTTGGATACCTGATCTGTAATATCAATAATGTCATTTTCTGGTTTTGATTTAATCTGAATATTCCTTGTTATCACGGTCATATTTTGTATTAACATTTGGATTATTTTTATAAATTATAAAATTTTTCATTATCGGTTAAAATAACCGAAATTAACTCCTCTTGTGTAATCCGAGATCCATAGTGTTAATAATTATGTGAACTATAACATATCTTTGTGTAAATTGATTATGCTTATTTATAATCATTGATTTTTGGATTTCAAAATATACATAAAAAAACTACACAAACAATTTGGTTAATGAAAATTAGTAGTATTGGTTCACAGATGAGTATGTTATATTTTTTACACAACTTTTAACCTTCATTTGGGGGCTGAGATAATTCAATTCAAACTTGAAAAGTTGAGAGTTAGACATTTTTATGAAGAGTTCTTTAATGGATATATGAATACCAGCATCGGGTATGATGTTTCATTTCCAAAAAAGGAGTGCTAGAATGGGGTTTCACGCTGAGAAAAGAGGTATCCGTGTATTAGGAATAGCTGAAAGCTTTGAAAAAAATGGTACTTATTCCACGCTTGCAGGAATAGTAATGCGCCGTGATCTGGTAATTGACGGCATGGTTTTTGGGAATGTCACGATTGAAGGATATGATTCTACACAAAACATCTTGTCTATGTATAGGTCATTGAAGAGAGATGACATTAATTGCATAATGCTTGATGGCCTTATTATTAGCATGTATAACATAATAGATGGTAAAGAACTTGGTGAAAACGCCAATGTTCCTGTTATTGCAATAACATTCAAAGACTCTGAAGGACTAGAAGGCACTATCAGTTCTTAGCTTAGGGAGTAATACC
>JBBRRF010000455.1:0-1682 GCA_038200885.1 Candidatus Nitrosocosmicus sp. | reverse complement strand
CTTTGTATGGTGGGGCCAGACAAAGACGGAAGTTTAGAAAAATGCAGGAAATACGCCGAAAAACACCACTTAATGGTCGAATTTACCGGTAAATTGACCAAAAAAGAATGGATCAACCGTGCTGCCGATTTTGATATTTTTATCAACACTACCCATTTTGACAATACCCCAGTGAGTATCATCGAGGCCATGGCGCTGGGATTACCCGTGATTTCCACAAATGTGGGAGGAATTCCGTATTTGGTGGAAAATGAAGTTAATGCATTTATACCAACGAATACCGTTTGATCTTTGTATATGCCAATGCCAACCCAAGGGGCAACTAAAATTAGCAAAATAATGACCAAAAAACTCGAAACTGTCGGATCTACCTCCTCTGCACAGGAGGTCGCCATAAAGATGAGGGATAAACAGGTTAGTTCAATTGTAGTTATGGATGATAGATTCGGCATACCTCTAGGAATTGTCACCGAGAGGGATCTTGCGAGAAAAGTGTGTGTTACTGACAAGAATAGTACTCAATTATTAGCAAGCCAAGTAATGTCGTTTCCTCTAATTACTGTTAATGCGGATTTATCATCTTCAGAAGCGGCAGACTTGATGTTAAAGAACAAGGTAAGACATTTACTCGTCATATCTAAAGATTCAAAACAAAACATGGATAATAATGAGGCGTTAGAAGATAAAGATCTCATTAAACCGGTAGGAATAATCACTACAACAGATTTTATAAAATTTAGTTTAACCTCCGATACGGATTCGGATAAAGATATAAATGAAGACAAGAAAACCGAGGAAATTTTAGAATACTATAGAAATGACTCGGATCATTCATGATTATAACTTTTGAATTGCTAGGTTATTATGAACAAAATAATTTATCAACTAAAGCCTGCTTACAATAATCCCATAGATAGACTCACTTAATTTCTTTTATAAGTGATCATATAATAAATATATCATTGTCTGGGAATAACCGAGAAATTATCAAAATTGGATCAACAGTAAGAGTGATAAAAAAAAGCGACCAAAAGACGGGAAAGGTAAGTGAAGGAATAGTAAAGGAAATATTGACCAAATCCAAATTTCATCCCCATGGAATCAAAGTAATTCTAGAAGATGGAATAATTGGTAGAGTTAAGGAGGTAGTCAACGTATCAATTAATAAGGACATATCGAAAGAAAAACTCCTCTAAGAACAGGAAATTCTCAGCTACTATTTTAAAAGTGTATATTCCGTATTCATGGTTACTATTCTATAATTCCATTCCTTTATCAAAGTAATTCATCCTCCCAGGTTATTTCATATCATAAAATAGATCGATCGATCCTACTATGATAACAAAATGGAAAATCTCAGTTTGATTTGTCCTGTATTTTTGACATCCTTAAATACTGCTATGGCACTGTGGCTTAGTAAAGTGTTATAGGTAAGGCGAATGTGGAGAGCATCAAATACATGGCGAAGCCTACTATTAGATCAATATCTATAATCGGATCTGTAAAGTTAACGAAAAAGCTATAGCTTTCCGCACCGTTTGTCATGTATGTTTTGTCAAACAAGAAATAGACAGATTAAAAGACACAGTTTATGCTATACATCTGTATTTTCTTGGTCTTTCATTAAGAAATACGTCAAATGCATTATCCAGGTTTGTTAAGAAGTCATACAGCAATAAGAG
>JBBRRF010000454.1:0-1699 GCA_038200885.1 Candidatus Nitrosocosmicus sp. | reverse complement strand
CTGTTGAGGACTGTTTAGGAATATATGTTAAATGGTATTGAGTAGATTGGATAAAAGTGGTAAATACTAAAATGAATCACGAATGCACAAATAATAATAATGATTCTAATCCAGTTTATCTCAAGGTAGCAATTATAGCGCCAATATTACTGGCATGTATACATGGATCATCGCTTTTTGAAACATATAAGAGCGTACAGAGGGTGATACCGACATCTGAATCGATTTTCAGAGAATACATATTCTATTTGTTAAATAGTTCTTTCATATCGTATAACGGAATCGAAAAGATATATGTCATTGAACCGCCTGGCTTAGAATTATTAGAGATTATATACGTCCAGGCAGAGAGAAGAATAGTAGAATATAGTGATCTTACCCTCAAGATAGAGTAATTGCTAAGGTTGTTAAATCTTGTAATGGTAATTAACAAGAGTATTGGAACGTGATTGATAATCATCATATTACGATTATATAATCAGCAGATTTGTACAGAGATAATGTCTCAATTGTAGAAACATATCGATTTGACACAGACATACCTTTCTAAACTCATCTCATTTGATATACGTTAGATTTACTTTGTTCTATCTAGTAAAGTAACCGAATTTTTCGGTATATATTCATGTCATTTTATCTGACACGGGATAGAATGAGTTTGATGTCCTAAACCATACCCAACTAATCCTGTGGTTTTTGAATACGGAGTATCATGTTTCGTAATGCTGGTACTTAAGATTTATGTTCTGAATTATGAATAAGACGGTTAGAACCACTCCACTCTAATGTTAATACTTGAAGTATCAGCACAGCACAACAGAATTACTATATCTTGGTCCTTCGGAGGATCAAAAGCCATAAAAGCATTGAAATTATCAGTGGTTGACCCGCGATCCACATAGTTTCATGACCTAAAGATTAATAACTTTTTAAGAAAAGATCATCACTATCACATGAATAGAAAAATAAGAGACTATCAACTCATATCCATGGCATATTTTGTATTCATCTTTTCTTCTTATTTAAGCGCTTACGGAGAGCCATTATTAGTTACATACTATTCTTATCCTGGCGATCAAGGTTTGTCATAGTTAATCTTTAATAATTGTTATACTCAACAAATTGATAAAAATCCAATACCTAATACTACAATACAAACGGTTTGCAATCAAGATGTGAAAGATAATGTTGAGTTGAGTCACAGTGTAGCAAATGGTATGGAAGCAGTTCAAAGTTCTTTTGAAAACTTACCTGGGAGTTGAGCAAATTGGATAATTTATGATTATCCGATTTATTTTGTATCACTTTTAATTTGATCTGAAATGTTTTACTAGTAATGATAGGAAAAATATTATTAGTTGTTAATAAGACATCTTTTAGTAAATGATAGAGTATTCAGAATTTACAGTGGTAGGTCTATGGGTACTGTTTATGTTAATATCAGTTTTGTATACTGTTCAGAAAAAGAATATTTGAGGTTTTAAGGATCAAATATTAAGATGCATAATTTAATGAATTCTGTACTTTCTATCTCATATATTATACTATGGTTATTTTAATTAGATCTCTTGCGTAATTAGCACAGGTTAGCATGGTCTTTTGGCCATTATCGATTTCTATAACTAACAGATATTCATTATTCTATAATTTACCAATCCAGATACTATATCTGATATTCTGTCGTATTTTCTTAGCCTGT
>JBBRRF010000453.1:0-1737 GCA_038200885.1 Candidatus Nitrosocosmicus sp. | reverse complement strand
AGGTTTGTTAGCGCCAGGATATGGGTTTCCTAAATTGTTGGCATTCCAAGCTTTATGTAATCCAAAAGTATATTCTTCTGAATACCCTTTGCTAGTTCTAAAGCCTTTTAAAGACCCATGGGATGTTCGACTAAATGAAGATGCTTTATTAGCTGTTCCGTAAGAATATCCCTGAGAGTTAGGTTGGTTCCAGAACCCACGTTGATCAGCAGGTGTTGCAGTACTAGGGTCGTTTGGAAAGCCCCAATGGTCAGTAGATGCCTCTAGACCATCACTAAAACAATGTCCATTTTCAAAATAATTTAAGTTTATAGTTTCTATAATTTCACCAGCCTCAATTATAGATATTCCTTCTAGCATAAGTCTTAAACCTTCTGAGCAACCCATGTGTCCATATTGAAATTCGATTGTTCTAATTATTTGATCATAACTTTCAATAATAATGGATGTTAAGCAAGGCAAGTTAGAGTTATCAAGTCTATATTCAGAATCATAAACGAATTCAACCCTACCATTATCATATTCAATTGAACTCACAAGTTTTTGTCCTTCTCCGATTGTTGTAGTTATGTAATTGTCGATTGATAACGATTTTCGAACATGCGATGAATATTGATTGCTCACCTGAAACTCTTCGGTATAAAAGATTTGGATCTCTTTTTGATTATACATGTTGCTGATAAAAGTAGGATACCAAGTATTTGCAAATTCTAATTCATCCCCATTAGATAGTGCATAAGGACTAGCTCCTTTTTTAGCACTGAAGGAAATTGATTGAAATGCTTCTTCATCATATCTAGAATAAATACCACCATTTGTTTTCAACACGAAGGGATTCAAGGCTCCAAAATTACTGTTGTAAGGGTCTGTTAGACTCGTTAAATCCTCATACTCAAATCTAACATCAATTTCTGGGCTATTATTTAGAGGTACAAACAACCGTGAAGATTTTCAATATTACTAGCAGCCGCGTCAGAGTTTTTCATCAAAAAGAAGTTTCCAGTTGAAAAAGGACCGCTGAGTGTGAACCAATCAGGCTGTAAATCAAACGATCCAGTGTTGATTAGAGCATCGAAAGTTCGGACATCGCCACTTTCGCACTCTTCTGGTAAAAAAACATGCCCTGGTAATAGAGGATTTAGTGGAATCAAATCAACGGGATACCATAAGTCGTCACTGTGTGGTTTTATTCCATGTCTTAACAAGCCTCGTCTAAAAGATAGGAAGTTAGATAAATAATTCGAAACTGGTAATGGAGCAAAAGTAGTATGAAAAGGTGTACAAAAAGGTAACTGTACCGAGGTAGTGGTATTATAACCGCTCTTTGTGCTATATGTATAATTGTAATCAAGTTTCCCTATTTTACCTTCGTCAGGAAAGCCTAACACCCTTCTTTTTATGGCCCCGACAGAATTAATAGACCATCCTAAACCAACTTCGGATGACTCTTGACCTGATCTGATACCTTCAGCAGCATAATTTAAAGTTATGGGAATTTTGATACCAGCATAGTCTAGTGTATATAGCGGTATTGTAACATTTAGCGTTCCGTGAACTTCATCTACTATTGAATAAGATGATTGATTATTTGTGCGGCTAGAACTACTCGCCATAGATGTCAGATAATTATTTTCTCTGACAAGTTGACCGTAAGCTATAGTTGTAGAGAATAAAAAAACAATTCCAATAAACTTTCTCATCATCGTCCAATTAAAAATCCAACCTTAAAGTCGAATT
>JBBRRF010000452.1:0-1750 GCA_038200885.1 Candidatus Nitrosocosmicus sp. | reverse complement strand
TAAGACGGCTATCAAGATTAACACATGGATTTGTAGGTGCAGATTTGGAAGTTTTAACAAAAGAAGCCGCAATGCGCTCACTAAGACGGTTGATCCCTCAAGTTAATATTGATCAAACACCTGTTCCACAGGATTTACTCGATAAAATAACAATCATTGATTCAGATTTTAATGATGCTCTGAAAGATGTTACTCCATCAGCACTTCGAGAGTTCTCTATCCAAAAGCCAACTGTCAAGTGGAGTGAAATAGGCGGGTTAGATTCTTTGAAAGAAGAGTTAGCAGATTTGATCGACTGGCTATTAAATCACTCTGAAATATATGAAATAGCCAATATACGACCTCCAAAGGGATTACTATTGTACGGAATGCCCGGAACTGGAAAGACTTTGCTCGCAAAAGCTGTCGCTTCAAATTCTAACGCAAATTTTATCAGCATAAAGGGTGCCGAATTGCTATCTAAATGGGCCGGAGAATCTGAGAAGGCAATCCAGGAGGTTTTCAGAAAAGCCAGACAAATAGCCCCTTGCATTGTTTTCTTTGATGAGTTTGATGCGATTGCCCTTCAAAGGAAAACGGAGAGGGAGGGAACAGATTCGACTGCTAAAATGATGAGTCAGATTTTAACCGAGATGGACGGAATCGAAAATCTAGATGGAGTATTTGTCATTGGTGCCACTAATAGGATTGATTTGATAGATGAGGCTCTTTTGAGACCTGGACGCTTTGATAGGATTATAGAAATTCCTGTTCCAACGGTCGAATCCAGAAGACAAATAGTTAAAATACATCTTAAAAAAAAGCCTTTGGATGAAAAAACCGTGACCATAGATAGAATATTGAAATTAACTGATGGCTTCACTGGGGCTCAAATTGAAGGCATGATTAACCATGCATCGATTTTGGCTCTAAGGGACTTCCTAAGAAAACATAGAAAGTCCGAGGCAATTAATGTTAATACTACAAATAAGGAACTAAAAAAACAGGATTTAAAGAATTTTAGGATTACTTTTGAATATTTTAAATTAGCAAAAGAAAAGGTTATGACAAATACCAAGGTCCACAACATTATACACTAAACCATTATTTTATGTCGTATCCTGAATTCCGTAAAAATTAGCCATGAATTGACAACATGAAGGATTCTAATTCAAATAGCCATTGCATTGATGGTGTGAATGCCTGAATTGATTAGGCGAATACTAGAATTAGTGGTTGCAATATTCTTGTTCTTTGATCCAATCAATAAAATATTATCTTTCGACCTTTTTGGCAATCCTTTCTAGGGCTTCATCTGTTCCCTTTAAAATATGTTTTTTGATAAACGATGTGAACAAACTCATTAATCCTTTCATATGAATATCCCAATCCACTCTGATTTCGCATTTTTCAGCGTCTATTTTTGTTACATTTATTATCTTTGTTCCAACAATTGGTCCTTCTCTGATTACTATTGTTATTTGTTTTGGAGGTATTAACGTTACCAATTCTAGCCATTTTGAATTTCTGAATGCGATAGTAGTTTCTCGCTCAGTCGTGTTTCCTTCTCTTTTTATATTTTTCACAGCTTTTATACCGTGCCAAAAATCGGGATCCTTATCAATATCAGAGATAATACTCCATATCAATTCATCCGAGGAATTAATTTTTCTGGTAGTTGATATTAGTGTCATTATTACCAATCATATCATTGTTATTTTAATTTGTATTGAAATTGGTGTAACTAAATTCTTTTAAAAGTGTATATTTT
>JBBRRF010000451.1:0-1759 GCA_038200885.1 Candidatus Nitrosocosmicus sp. | reverse complement strand
TACCTGGCTTAAACTTGAGAAAAACCATCCTGCTAGGTCAACCTTTCGAAATGTTCCTATCTAGTATGTGATGATATTTCACATAAACTAGCTCGATTCTCCTGAATTCAGAGGTTTAAGAGCATAGGCTATAAAAATCTATGAGATATTATAATTTTCTAGTAAAAAATTGGTTTTGGATTAGTTCATTCTAGTAGTTTTTTCATTTCCTCAAATTCTTCTCTGGTTATTTCACCTTTTGCAAAACGTAGTTTAACTATGGTTAGGGGATCAGTTATAGAATCGATTCTGTTTTTAGAAACACCATCATTAGCTTTTGATTCTTTTAATATCTTTTTATTGTTTATTACTTGTTGATACAAATTGGTTGCCCAATCTCTTATCGCGTTACCACTTAATGAGGAAATACCAAATACTGGGGACTGACTTATTTCATTTTCGTCGGTATAAGGAATAACTAATCTATGTCTTTTACCTGTCTCATTAATTATACCGCTAGCAATCATAGCGCTATCACTACCAGCGCCACCCATAATGATATTCTTTCTTCGGGATTCTTCATTAATTTGCCATCTGTCAGTATCAATAGAGTTTAGAGGAATAAGTATTTCCCATATTTTTTGAGGGTCTTTGTTACTCCTATTAAAGATAAAATGGGATGTAGTTAGATACATTTTTCCAGATTCAAAAGTATCAAACTTTCCACCCGCAAGGTATAGTTTATGACCTCCATAATACTCACCGTTTTCAGCACGTAATACTATATCACCATATTTCTCCTTAAAACATACACTGCACAAGTGTTCTTTAGAGAACAAAAATACAGAATTGTTCTTGTAACATACATCACACAAATTTATGCCTTCAATAGAGGCCTTTAATTTGAGTCTTGATTTCTCATCACATTCTACCAGTTGGAGTGCCTTAATTTGTTTCAATAATGTATTAATCTCTATCATTTACGTCTAATTCAACAGTTTGAATTTTTTCTTGTGTTGGAGTGGCTCATAGAAATTGGGGTCGCAATGTATGGATCAGGCTCATCAGGTATAGAAAACGTAATGGAAAGAATAAGATCATTTTTTACTCTAAACGATCCTTTCTCGGTGGCAGCAATTTTTACCTCTTTAATATCTTTGAAAGGAATTGATATTTCCCATAGATATGACAACAAGAAAAAAGGCGGGAGTATTACTATAACAAACATGGAGAAAATACCATCGTTATCGTCGTATCGTAGTAGTTCTAATAACATACCAGAGACTGATGGACCGATTATTGAAGAACAAAAGGGAACTGAAAATGGAGATAGAAACGAGGAAAACCCTGATTTGAAACCAGACAACAATGACAACAAGATAAATAATATCTCTA
The DNA here is from genome assembly GCA_038200885.1 of Candidatus Nitrosocosmicus sp. Taxonomy (GTDB): domain Archaea; phylum Thermoproteota; class Nitrososphaeria; order Nitrososphaerales; family Nitrososphaeraceae; genus Nitrosocosmicus. Next base: position 385 of record JBBRRF010000451.1, on the reverse strand, counting down.
AAATTAATAACCCTATTTTTCAGGATAATGTAGAAACAACTAACCCGCAGGAAAATTCAGAACATCATGGCCTTAGCATTTACGATATTGCTTACAGAATGTATGATCATAGCGATATCTGGGTATGCAAAACCTGTCCTCGATCTGGAGACAAATGGGAAATTTTAAACCACCATTCTTCTTGCAAGAGAAATAAGAAATAGATATTGCTTCAACATCTTTTTAAATAAACCACGACGATACTACGATTACTACGATATATTCGGTAACTTTATTTCTTTGTTTATTATGTTATTTATAGTGACTTTCAAGATTATTCCGCGGATTAAGATAACTACGAATTTAACTGTGTAATGCCTAAAAGTCCAATTGTAATTCTAAAAAG
>JBBRRF010000450.1:0-1781 GCA_038200885.1 Candidatus Nitrosocosmicus sp. | reverse complement strand
TTTTACCGATAGACCTGTAAATGATTTGAACAGCAACGGTTTTTTGGATAACCTATCATAGGATAGCAAAGAAAGTACAGGTTTGTATGAGACTGAAGGAAATATAGCTGTTTTGGCTAATTACGCAAGAGATCTAATGTACGTACCAAGTTATTTATTAGCTGCTGTAAGAGCTGCAGAGTTAGAGAAAAAAATTGAAGAATTATACGGGGAAAATTGGTGGGAATCAGAAAAAGCCGGAAAATATTTAAGAAGCATGATGAAAGATGGTGCAAATATTAAATTACAAGAATTTTCTAAGCTAGATTCAAGAGTGTTTTTAAAAGAGATCACTAGGTAGGAAACTATGTACAACATTTCCCATGGTCAGGGAAATGTTCTCTTAAAAATTCATCGGTTGATAAATTTTTTGACTAATTATTAAAGATTAATGTAATTTGATTTAATAAATTATGAGAAAGTTAAAGCTCACCGCATGCATAAAACGCACTAATAGTTGCTATAAAATGAACATTTGAAGTCGTGTGCCACTAAACTCGATAAACGCGACTTCTAGTCGATGATATGTGGAAGAGGCCACGGATTTATTGTTTGAGATTAATCCTTTAATACAAAAAAGTATTATCATACTAAATTAATAGCTGGAAACAACTTTTTTAGATCAGAAAGGTTGTTCATGCAGTAATGCGGACAATAAAGCTGCCCTTAACTCTTTTCCGTAAGCAGCTTGCTTAAAATAAAGAGCATTTACAGTATTATCAATTGATGGAGATATTTCATCAACTCTAGGTAATGGATGTAAAATAGAAACATCAGGTTTTGACTTTTTCAAGACATTTTCATCAATAGTATACAATCCTTGAATTTTTTTATATTCTTGAAGATCTGGAAATCGTTCTCTTTGAATACGTGTTACATATATCACGTCTAATTTTTCTAACAAGTCATCAGATAATTCAATATGATGATACATTTTTACCTTAGTTGAGATATCGTATATCGATTCACTTCGAACTTTTAGTATAGATGGAGAAACAAGATGAATTTCGACTTTATAATTAGATAGGGCATAGATTAGAGAATATACCGTACGGCCATACTTTAGATCTCCTATTATTCCAATAGATAGACCATCAATTCTTTTTTTTTCTTTGAATATGGTGTAAATGTCCAACATAGCTTGAGTAGGATGTTCTTCGCTACCACTACCCCCATTTATCACAGGTTTTTCTGATATTTCACAAGCATATCTACTCGAACCATCGGAAGGATGACGTATCAATATGATATCCGAGTATAATGAGATGGTCTTAATGGTATCAGCATAACTTTCGCCTTTCATGATGGATGAAGAATCCACATCTGATATTCCCAAAGATCTGCCCCCAATGGAGGACATAGCAGATTCGAAACTTAACCGGGTTCTAGTACTATACTCATAAAAAATATATCCGAGAATTAAGCCTTTTGCGATTTCCCCACGCTCTCTAGATTTCAAAGTTCTTATTTTATCAGTAATATCAAAGAGAAAAGTAAAATCATCTATATTGAAATCACGAATAGACACTATATTGCGGTTAAAAAATCTATTTTTAATCATGAATAATCATGTAATTAATACTTTCTAAAATATATCATCATTCAGTAGACGGTAAGGATAAAAAATCATCCTGAGCCACAGCTACTAAATCCACATTCAATGCACATGTTACAGCCTTCTGTAATAATTAAGTAATTTTTACAAACAGGGCATGCTTCTTTATCGTTCTCTGTTCTGGTAA
>JBBRRF010000449.1:0-1784 GCA_038200885.1 Candidatus Nitrosocosmicus sp. | reverse complement strand
CAGAACAAGGATAGTGATAGAGCATGTTATAGCCAGAGTAAAGAAATACAGAATAATGAATGATATATTCAGAAACAGGCTCAGAAAGTACGATAGGGTTTCAGATATAGTATCAGGACTGGTAAATTACAGGATAAGCGATCCGGCTTAGAACAGGATAGGCATGTCTACCAATTGATAGTGTTAATTCATTCTAATTACGCAAGAGATCTTATGAAGAATTGCATAGACTTTCACAGACATCATTGTATACCAAATATTCAGTTAATATCCTCACCTACTGAATTGACCATTAAATAAAAATGAAATAGCATTTTGAGTTTGGTGCTATCCAGATATCCAAATCCCTAGCCAGACTTTCAATGACAAAAGGTGGAAAATAGTGCATTGTCTATCTAGTTTGGTTACCTATGTAAAATATCACAGGCAGGGTTACAGTAATCTTGTTTTTCTGAGGAATTATTTGAGTAGAAGGAGATGACATTTTTTCTGCACTATTTCCACCATAATTATCGTAGAAATAGACTGGTGGGGTATATCCGCCTTCAGAACTAGTATCAATTTTTTTCACTCCTGAGATTGTAAAGTTGCCTTCTGTAGCCAAAATTTCAGCCTTTTGTTTGGCATTTCTAAAAGCATCTTTTAATAAGTCCATGCTGTTCTCATCCAATGTTTTCTTTGAAATTACAAAGTCAATGTTTTCAACCCTATTTGCACCATTATTAACAGCTAGGTCAATGAATTTGGAGATATTTGCATTTGCTGAAGTTTTAAGTTCTATTTTATTTAGAGCTGTATAAGATATTATTCTGTCATAATTACTATTTTCATAGTCGTAATTAGGTGTTATCTGGTAATTTGATGTAGTAATGTTTTCATTTGAAAGCCCGGCTTGTTTGAGGACATTTATTATCGTATTCATCTTGTCAGCATTATTTTTTCTAGCTGTGTTGGGATTTGCATTGGTATTTTCGACTGCCAATGATATTCTAGACTCATCTGAAGGAATTTCTTTTTCTGCATTTCCAGCAGTTGAAATTGTGGGTTTTTCTTCAGGGATTACAAAACTCTGAGCATCTACAATAGAGACGTTTGTAGTCATTACAGAGAGCGGAAGCACGACAATCAATGTTAGAATCGGGTATAATTTTTTGTTAGAATCCATAAAAAATTGTGATAATATTCTTATTTAAGATTTATTATTAATATTGCTTTGTTTCCTAATTCGTTGTTCCTCAATATTCCGTTCCTGTTATTTCATATTTTTCTAAACAAATTATACCGTGACCTTTATCCTGATCTCTTTTACGTTGTTTTGAAATCTGGTGGCGGATACGTGTTCTCCAAACGTTCTTTCGCTAGTTGAAAATGCCGTCTCTGATATCCCTCTGTGTCCGTACTTTCCTTTTCTTCTTTTATTTCAGAAGGTCCTCTTTTATTTGTTGTATTACTTCCTTGTTCCTTAACCTGTTGTTTCTAATTGAAACTACAGAATTCTTATCTTTATTTCAGGATTGAGCTTTTTCTCCCCACCCAGGATGTTGGAATTTGTTATTTGAATCACAGGCTACATCAGCTAAAGGAGATTTTATCTTTGTAGTGGGTTCAATGCATTTCAAAATATGGTCGACCGATTTTTTTAACACCTTACCATCATTTACTTTCTCGTCTGTTACCTCCAGAGCAAGGATTTCCTTGGTCTTTATGTTTACAGCAACATGGATTTTGAGATTACCTTTTTTATTCTGTATATCCACTTTTCATTCATCCACTGGCCTCTGTTG
>JBBRRF010000448.1:0-1792 GCA_038200885.1 Candidatus Nitrosocosmicus sp. | reverse complement strand
AATATGGTATTGATAGAAAAGGGGATTCGATTTGTTCACCAGTATTATTAATCCTCCCTACAAGTTAATTTTCATTTATATCTTCTATATTGTAAAATATGGTGATTCTTCCTAACCTGAGATACCTGTTCTAATTTCCGACCACAATTTTTTTTGATACCGTGGAGTCACTCCGGGTAACTCGTTCGCTCCATCTTCAAACCTACATCCGTACACGTAGTGAAAATGGACTGTATTAATTCAATTAGTGAGTGACACAGAGTTACTCTTATATTCATATATGCGCAATATACTAAATGCCCAAAGCCGTTTTTAAATGTGAATCTTGCATGTTTGAATCTACTAGAAGGTGGAATATTAATAGACATATCAAGACAGTCCATGATGGAAACGCATTGGCTTTCAACAATAAATCAGGAAAAATATCCAGTCAGCCTTCTTCATCTTTAGTACCTATATGACGGGCTTTGATCCCTTTCCCCTATGGTTCTAGTATTTATGGATACGAGCAGGAATTTGCTGGGATCGAATTCGATTTGAAATCTGGCATGACCAAAGAGGGGAAGGCAATGATGTCTATTTATGAAGAATTATCAAAAAAGATAAACGCATTAGAAGACCTCGTTTCATCCAACCAAATCAACCAGAACCAAATTTCAGCATTTCTTATTTATTCATTACTTACTGAAAATCCAATTCATACTCTGGATGAGATCATCTTAATTAAACGATTTAAGCGTGCAAAACAGAAGATTATTTCACATGCTTCAAGAATTATTAAGGGAGATCCTTTGCTTGTTGATGGTCTCGTTTCAACTTTGATTCAATCTACCCCATATTATAAGGACATGTTCCAATTCCAGGCCAATCGAAAGAACAGCTGATAATTCGGTCCTTTTAGTGTGGAAATATTGTCATGAAATTTAATATCCGAAATTGATTCTGCCTGAAACGATTATCAATAGATTTTGATTATTACATAGACAATCATTCTGCCGAATAAATGGTTCCTTTGAATATAGGACTATTAATCTAATCAAGTCTCAGATTGTGGTGGATAGGATTGTTACAATCCGTCTTACAAATTGGAAACGTTTCGATGGACTAAGCGCGGTTTGAACCCCATGAGACATTCTGGTTGAGTATACATTGAACGATTATTCAACTCGAATATTCGTTTTTGTAATTTTTTTGGTTTATGCATAAAAACAACAAAGCTGTTTTCTTATCCAATGCTAAAGGCAAATTCTTGGAATGCGGCCATCAAGGTTTGACGACAATAAGATAGGCATGCGTAAATTTTAGTGAACATGTTCAAATCAGAACATTTACAATGTAAATTTTTTTATTTTATGTAACCGGGGAATAGTCTGCAATAATATTACAAGTTATAGCATACAACCTTTTCATCTCCACAAGAATGAGTTATCAATACTTTAGTTTTACTCGCTTGTTATCATTAACTTTAGTTTTACTCGCTTGTTATCATTAACTTTATCTTTCTTCCATAATATTTTGGACATGGAGATGAGGATATTCTGGTGATGGTTATTAACTGGAATAATTTGACTATACATATCTAGGACTTCAAATAAAACTAGAAATGTGAATTTTATCCTATTTATTAAATCCTTTCGCTCTTCAAATGTTTTTAATTCGTCATATTGGAATATTTAATGTAGGGTCATACATTTTCACATTTTCTAGGATCTCTACATCCAAATGGTTGATATTGCAAACTTTTTGGATATATTTTTATTATTTGTAAATACTTGGATAATAATTTAAAGTT
>JBBRRF010000447.1:0-1795 GCA_038200885.1 Candidatus Nitrosocosmicus sp. | reverse complement strand
TGCCTATCAAAAGGGAGAAAGGATGTGAACTTACTGTACAGGAAAAAGAGTACAACAGAAATCATTCTGCAAAGAGAATAGTGATAGAACATGCTATCTGCAGGATAAAAAAATATAGGATAATGAACGACGTCTTTAGAAATAAGCTGAGAAAGTATGATAGAATATCAGATATAGTATCGGGACTGGTAAACTACAGGATAATGAATCCTGTTTAGAACACTATCAAGACACCACCAAGTAGAAGAGATTGTTAATTCGTTCTAATTACGCAAGAGATCTATTATTTTCTATCTAAAAGGAAATTAATGTTATCTAGGACTTCACCCTGTTTTTTCTTAATGCAACTCATCATAACAAATTATCAAAAAAAGCTGATCCACGTATTAAGTTAGTTAGGATGTTAAATCAATACAATCTTAATAGAAGGAAGATAAGCCTTCATATTTTGACCTGCTGTTATTTTGCAATACTTCTTCTTGCATCTAGAATGCCTTCATATAATGTTTCAAATTCGTTCATAAGCAAATTTAGATTGAATTTTTCGATCATTCGTATTTGGGCGTTTTTCCCCAATTTCTTAGACTGTGATTTATCGGTCAATAGCATTACTATTTTTTCAGCCCATTGTTTTTGATCGTCAGGTGGTAAAGTAAACCCGTTGATTCCATTTACAATTAGTTCATGAGAACATTTCAAATTAGACATGAGGACAGGTTTCCCTAATGCAAATGCCTCAATAGCGACCATTGAAGATCCTTCTGCTAGACTAGGTTGAACTAATGCAGTTGACTTTGCCAATAATCCAAATTTCGTATCACCATCATTAAATCCTATGAAAATCACATTTTCTTTCAAGCGATTCTGTGTTACTAAGTCAGATAATTCAGCTTTCAGTGGACCATCTCCTATTATGACTAGTTTTGCGTCCGGAATTTTTTCAAGAACATGAGTAAAGGCATTGATCAAGAAGTTTACGTTCTTATAGAAAACAAGCCTTCCTATAAATACAATATAATTGTTAAATTCCTCAGAAAAATATCCTTGATATTTTTCTGGATAAAGTCCATTGGTGATCATTACGACTTTAGATTTCTTATTTATTCTCTTAACGTCATCATATGTGGATTTACTGACGGTGTGGACTGCATCAGCATTCATCTTTATTGTCATTTTCTCTAAAAATGGACCTAAAATTTTTGAGAATCTTGATACTCCTTCCTGTTCGGCCCATTTGTCCCATAATTCAGGAGTCTGGTAATATACATGATGAATTGTGGTAACAAATGGAATACTAAATATTTTAGATAGTGTTTTACCAACTATTACAGAAATGAAGTTATTCGAATGGATCACATCGATTTTGTTTTTTCGAATAATCTTTATTCCTTGAATTATACCTAGTATCATAAATAGAAAGTTGTCAAATATGGAGGGTAATTGATTACTAAGCTTTGGATTAATTCTATGAATTTCTAAACCTTGAACTTGTTCGTCAGCAGTATTTTCAATTTTATGAGAAATTACCTCGACATTGTGGCCTTTCTTAGCCATTCCTTTGGCAACATTGATAAAAACGACCTCGCCTCCCCCACCCTCTGAAGAGAACCATTGGGTGATATACAGAATATTCATTGATTAACTTAACTTTTAAACTATTGTTTAATAAATTTATTATGACGCTTATGAAAATGGATAATTTGCTAAATATCAAACAATATATACCATTTCATATATGTTCCTAAACTGTCCTCAGTAAATAGTTCCTCATATTTAGACCAAACCTTCTGGTTCT
>JBBRRF010000446.1:0-1798 GCA_038200885.1 Candidatus Nitrosocosmicus sp. | reverse complement strand
AGTAGCATTGGGAGTTATAGGATCAGAGCAATCACGAAAAACCCTTGAGCGAGCACTAAATGATGAGAGCGAAGAGGTAAGAGAATCTGCTATGATAGCACTAGCAAATCTCGATTATATCGCACATGTAAAAAGAACTAACAGGTTTACAAGTTTGACCGGTGGATAATTGATGACACCGATTCAAATTCAAGAAAAAAGAAGACTATCGATCTTCCACAGGGAAATATGATATTGTTCTATACCCTATAGATGAGTTGGTAACTATAAAAATCGACAAATTAATATTGATTCTCGAAAAAATAGTACTATAAAATGTCTGATCTTAAACAAGATGAAGGCCTTACACTACTTCTTGAGGAAAAAGTCAACGAATTTAATGAGTGGCGTTTAGAAAATCTCACTCTAAAATTAGACTTTACAGGAACTGATTTTTCAAATAAGGATATCTCTAACGCTTATCTTAATGGTGTTAATTTTACTGGATGTAATTTTACAAATTCAATAGTGGTGGGCACTAATTTCGTACAATCTAATTTGTCAGAAACTACTTTTGAAGGTTCTGATATGTCTGAAGCTTTGATTATGTACGCTACAATAAAGGGTTCTAATATTGTTAAAAGCCAATTAAGCAATACCAATTTTATGTGGTCTGATTTACAGAATTCAGATTTTAGGGAAAGCAATATGTACAAGACTATTTTTGTTGAAGCAAATCTTTCAAATGCCAATACAGAGGGATTGGATAAGAATAATGCATATTTAAAATATGCAAAATTGAAGGGAACTACTTGGGAATAGCTTATTTTATTTTTTAATCACCATTGATATTCAAAATAAGATTACTCTCACGTTTGGTAATGCATTTGAATATGAACTCCAAATAATTAAAAATATTTTGAATATTAATATCAATAAACCATAATAACTAACTTCCGTATTTGTCAAATCAATTTGTTCTTTATTTTATAACGCATAACATACATCCTTATTTTCCGGCGGTATTTATTCATATTCTTTAGAAATTCTCAGATAGAATTTCTTTTTCACTGCGGCTATGGTGGTTATTATTACCACACTTAGAATAGCTTGTATTGTTTAACCACCTAGAAATAGACCACTGTTTCGGTGGAACTAATATGGACGGATATTTGCACGAGTTCTTTACACTTGTTTTAATATTATGATCCAAGGGAATCGATTAAAAAACTTGTAATATTTGATTATTCATTTACCGGTATACAAAATGAGATATTGGCTCTCTTTCCATCTTTGTTGTGTTGTGCCCAGATTTGTCCACCATGAGCTTCAATAATGTTTTTTGCCAAATACAAACCCAATCCAAGCCCATCGTCAGAATTAGTTTTATACTTTGAGAACATTTCTTCAAAAATTGAATCATCTATTCCTATTCCATCGTCCGTTATTCTTATTTCAAGTTTTCGCCCACCCCAAAAGGTGACTTCACAGATATACTGTCTATGGATTGCCAGTTCCAGTTGATACCTATCTCTTTATCATAGATTTTCAATAGTTTGAGCCATGTATTTTTGAAAACACCTAGTATATTCCATTCCTGGAACCGCCTATGGCACGTAGAACCAGAACCGTATTCCCTATGTAATATTTTCCACTGACATCCTGTTCTAAGTACGTAGAGGATTCCATCAAGCACTTTTCTGTATGGTACAATTGGTCTACCTACAGTCTTGGATTGTTTTTCTTTAGGCAACACCTTTTTAATTTCATCCCATAATTTATCCGGAATCCTTATGATGGGAGGAAGATGGTGGTCTTT
>JBBRRF010000445.1:0-1806 GCA_038200885.1 Candidatus Nitrosocosmicus sp. | reverse complement strand
AGGCTAAGAAAATACGACAGAATATCAGATATAGTATCTGGATTGGTAAATTATAGAATAATGAATATCTGTTAGTTATAGAAATCGATAATGGCCAAAAGACCATGCTAACCTGTGCTAATTACGCAAGAGATCTATTGAAGCTATTGGTGATAATCACAAGAATAATGATAATTACCACTATTATTTCATAATATCTGTGTTAAACGAATGTGTAAACAGATATGATGATATACTTCAATATTTTTTTAAATACATTACTTATAGTTCATTGGGTCTTCCAATGAATTTTTCAGATTTAAGATATAATATAAACAATAAATTTTTCAAAAAAATTATCAATGACGATGACTTTAAAGTGTCATTTTATAATACCTTAGATAATTTTGAAACTCCATTCAGATCGAAATTGTCACAGCACAATAGTAGGAATAAAAAATTATTCGAGATAGAACAAATTAAGCTTCAAGAGGCACGACAAATGATAAAGGCATATTTTAAATTGGATGTAGAGACTCAAATTGATAGAGAATTTTCAGATTTTTTAAAAAATAATATCACTCTTACTAAATCCTCCCTTGATATAGATAAACAAATAAAATGCTTTGGCAGTGGGGAATTAATTAAAGTCAATAATGAATTATGCGAGATAGTTGAGCAGGAGCATCACATGGTTGACTATAAAATGAGAAACAAATGGGATAAAGAGCGAAACAACAACCTTTCAAATTCTAATAAGATAACCTTAGTCGTAAATTGTCCAGAATGTCTTCACATCTATCCTTGCTTGTTTGATATAGAGGAAAGTTCGCTTAAAAAAATACCTTGTGTCTTTTGTAAGAAGAATTCTTTGAAATATTACGATTTAAATAATGAACTGGAGAAACTCTTTCTTCCTGATTAAAAGAGAATTGTCATCATCTAGGCAAATTTCCCGGATTCTATTAGTTGCTTTGCTATTATTTGTTTTCCAGGTTCATCCACTGAGGAGAAAGCTTTGACAAGATTCTGTAAAACAGAATCCATTTCTTTGTATTTTGATTCTAGTTCTAATATTTTCTTGTTTTCTTCTTCTTTGATTTCGTCAAATGCTTCTGGTTTTAAAGGATAAGAACATTTAGAACAATATTTATTCTCCAAAATATTTACCAAGCTATACCGATGACAATTTAATACGGATGGTTTTTTCTTTTGTTTGTCTTCGGAAATAATTCCATTGTATTCTAAAATCTTACTCCTTAATTCGTTACCCATCCTTCTTTTTATATATCTGGATCCTTGTTTTGAATTCATAGACCATCTTACTTTTTTCTTTAACGCGTATTCGGGTAAGTAGTCAGAGTCGGCAGTTATCGCTGAATGCCTAATACAATACGGATTCCATTTCTTTGTTTTTAGTAAATGATAAATACGTTCCAATTCATTGGCATCATTAATTTTGTTATTCTCAATTAGTCTTTCGATTCTTTTTTTGAGTTGTCTCATCACATCATATATTTGGTCAGGACCAATTGATGATCCTGTTAAGAGATTGCATATTAGCCTTGCTTCAGGCTCGTTTTTAAAAGGATGCTCATTTAACCAGTCTCTTACATAAGGAAAAGAAAAAGTCAACAGCATAGGACCACTTCCAGTTTTTGCTTCATGAGGTATTTCGCCTTCTCCATATACCATTTCATATATGTTCCTAAACTGTCCTCAGTAAATAGTTCCTCATATTTAGACCAAACCTTCTGGTTCTGAAATATCTAGATACCTTCTCCTTAAAATCCTCAAAGGATGAGTAGTATTTTAGGATAAGCAGCT
>JBBRRF010000444.1:0-1813 GCA_038200885.1 Candidatus Nitrosocosmicus sp. | reverse complement strand
ATATAGCTGTTTTGGCTAATTACGCAAGAGATCTAATAAAGTATTTGGAGGAAACAATTTGGAAGTGGAAGAATGAAATTAATCATTATGTTATTTTTCTTTCATAAATGAGGGAGATGACTTGATGTTTCAAAAAGACACTTTCAATCTGTAATCTGGGAGAAAAAGGATAGGCAATTGAGTTTTTTAACCACAGAATAAACCAAGAATTCATAGTGTTCAATTGCCAAAGTACTGGACGGTATTGTTTAACAAATTTTTTATACTCAAAATATTTTGAAGATCAAGCAAGGTATGATTTGAGTGTGAATAACGATCATAATACAGGGTTTTCTGTTATTCTAATAATTTTAGACCGTCGAATGTTGATACAAATAGTATGTCCTCATTAACCTCTGGTTAAAATCATAATTAATTTATTCTGTTAACTACTACTACACTCTCAGAGCATGCCCGATAGACCATTAAATGACAAAAACTTCGCTGATGAGCGTAGTGTTCTTAATCTAGATAGAGTTGTGTTCATAGGAAGATCTTTTTCTGAATACACGTGGATGTTTAATCTTGATGAATCCAATTTCAGAGATCTTGATATTTTGGATTGTCCCTCCGGTGCATCATCGTTTGTTGCTGAGGCTTCAAGTAAATACGGGGTGAAAAAAGTTGTTGGATGCGATTTAATGTATGAAGATAGCAATCTACCATTCCTTGAAAAAAGAGGAAAAGACGACCTTGAATATATGATTGACCGCCTATCCCAAGTTCCTGACTTTTATGACTGGAATATGTATTCAAATATTGAAGATCTTCGCAAGGCAAGAGCCTCATCACTGAAGAAATTTATTTCAGATTACGCTACAAAAGAGGTGGTGAATAATCCGTCTAAAAAATATAAAAGATATGTAAAAGCGATACTTCCAAATTTACCATTTAGTGATAAAAGTTTTGATCTAGTATTAAGCTCTAATTTCCTTTTCTACTATCACAATATGTTTGATTATGCTTTTCATCATGATTCCATTTTAGAAATGCTACGAGTTACTTCCAAGGAGGTAAGAATTTTTCCTATTCAAAAACCGGATGCGAAAATTCCTGAATATTTTGATACGTTGATGGAGAGCTTAAATAGACATATGAATAAAAAAGTATCATTTAGAATCGAGAAAGTAAAGTATGAATTCCGCAATGGGGTTAATAAAATGTTAGTAATAAATAGAGATGAATAACCGTGCAAAAAAGTGTAGAATTTTATGGCATGTTTGCCTCACAACTATCTAATTCAGTAGTTCCGTAGTTAATTGTTGAATATGCAAAATCAAATAGACTATAACATCATGACAATTATTCCATAAAGTAAAAAAGTAACTTCTATCGATTGAAAAATAAATTTCGACGTTTTTGTCTACCAAACCTTCCGAGCCAAAATCGATGGACTGGGGGATTTGAACTCATTCTGGGCCAGTGTTGTATATAAATCCGAAAAGTACTCGTGTTTACAAGAATCTGCGAACCCATTCATGTCGACTTAAAACGTATATTACATTACCATTTTTGGTGAGAAGGATCAAGTGGTAAAGGGCACGTATTGTATCAAAGTGCGAAGAATTACCACTTTTCTTATAAACAGGATTATAGTTTGTATTACATTATTTACCTTTTGACCATCTAAGAACAAACTACCTACTGTGATCACATTAGTGCCCATTGTAGGAAGCTATTATACCACTTCATATATATTCCTAAACCGTCCTCAGTAAATAGTTCCTCATATTTAGACCAAACCTTCTGGTTCTGAAATATCTGGATACCTTCT
>JBBRRF010000443.1:0-1815 GCA_038200885.1 Candidatus Nitrosocosmicus sp. | reverse complement strand
CTCTACTACCACAAGGAACTTATTCACCATGGATGAGAACCAGTGTCTGGGCTGAGCATATTTATAGACAAGATTCGATATTGGTTATTAAAGTATTCAAGTCGATATAATTTTCAAACATGCTATGTACTTAATTTTTGACATTTGATTCTTAAAAATAATAAATAAAATCGAGTAACAGAAAAAAAGAGTATCTAGAAATGATTATCTCAAGTTCCGAGTCAATATTAATAAGGAATTGAAAAAATATTATATTAATTGGTGATTATAAAAGATGATGTCGGAATGAAGAAAAACGCGTTAAAAGGACATATGGTTAGAGAATATTTTAAAAAAACAATGATTGAATTTGAAAAGAAGAACAAGGGGGAGGAAAACAAGTTTTGTCTAAATCAGAATGGGCAATAACAATAATAGGAACTGCATCATTGATTGCCTTTATTGGATTCTTTTTTATAATAGGGTTGGATAATGGAGGAATCCGATAGGGTGGTCTGATACATTGCAAAAATTTTTTTTCTAATTATGGTTACATCTTTGAGACATTATGCTTGAGTGTCCCGATAAAAAATATCCATGATCATTTCCTCTATATCAAAACCTCAGGTCCCGTTCCCATTCTTTGGCAATTAAATCAAACAAAATTAATGTTGTTTTATCGCTCCATTACTATTTTGTCTGCTGGGGTTGTCTTTTATAGATGATACTCATTCGATTCTTCCTTGATTAAGGAGAACTGAATTGACGAATTTTATTTATTTGTTAATCCCGTTTCGATTGTTTCCGTTGCTTAGTTCTAAATTACCCTATCTTGGACAACACCATCCTTTTTTCACATGTTTGATTATTTTTGTTAGAATATGTTTATCCTGATTTAATATTTTTTGCTATTATCAGCACGATAGCAATCGATGTATAACCCTGTAACAATATATTATAACCATGTCTGAATTTGATAAAACCGGAAATAGTCGAATAGTCAATAATGCCAAACGATCGGTTGTAAAGAGATTGGCCATCTTAGGCGCAACTTTGGTGGTCACATTAAGCCTAAGCATATGGTTGGTTCCAGCCCAATATTTAATTTATTTCCAAAGCTTGCAGGTGAGTATTGGGGGATACCTTGTTATAGAAATAGTAGCCAATACCGCGTTTCGGCTAGTGATTACGGCCCAACAGTCTGGTCAGACAGCCAACTCATTGAGGAGCCTCATAAGGATTCTCGGAGCAATCGTGGTTGCTGCCATTGTGTTATCATTTCTTAGCCAAAACGCCGCAGTAGCGGCATCAATCGGCACCTTATCGGCACTTGTAATCGGTTTTGCTTCGCAGAATCTTTTAGGAAATATGATAGCAGGTATGTATTTGTCGATGACGCGACCATTTAAGATAGATGATATGATTACCGTATTTGGAAATAGTGGAAAGGTTCGTGACATTGGGCTGCTAAACTGTGAGCTATTGATGTCGAATGGCGATATTATGAGAGCACCCAGTTCATCGTTATTGACATCGCCAGTAATTATAAGGAGTGAGAACACTCAAGAGGGTTGTAAATGAAGTTGTCATATTTCGGAAACATAAGGTGACGAATACGAACAGCACAATGGCTGCCAAAACAAACTAAAAAAAACCAAAACCACAAGTCTTCACCCTCCTTACTACAAACAGTAGGTTAGTTGTTGTACTTACACAGATAGGTTACACTTTTAATTACCTACATGGGTTACACCATGTTGCTTAGTTTTGGTATGTATTACAGGTGTAATTAAAGTTTGCAGAAACATCTCTGATGGAGTGAGACCATTGATCCCT
>JBBRRF010000442.1:0-1820 GCA_038200885.1 Candidatus Nitrosocosmicus sp. | reverse complement strand
CGGAAAAAATTAACATGATATACGATATTCCATAAAAAAGCTGTGCTCCAGCTGCAGCAAGTAAAAAAATACTGTATTCAAGTCTTAATGCAGCATGCTCAGGATATACTGCCAGATGTACTATTGATGCACCCAATGCTAAAAATAAAATCGAATATTTTATGAATTCGTCATTACTAATGGGATGATCTTTGCTTTTTCTTCTACTTTTAAATACCCCGATGAGAATACCCCCCAATACAATAATTACTCCAATTACTGCACCATACATCACAGAAGTAAAGACTATCCCAAATGATTCAGTTATTGACACATTAAACACAACTCTTTCACAGTTACATTCTATATTATTATACAAAATTGTTCTCGTTGGAGGTATTGTATTGAGAATATCAACATTATTATTGTTCTTGGGATCATTATTTAAAATACTTAGAACGATTTGATAATTCCCTACCTTTGGAAATACATATGGAATTTCAAAATCTCCTATTTTGAGATTTGTCCATGGAAAAACAGATAGTCGTTCTCCACTAAGCGTATCATATATTTCCACCATAACCGTTACGTCGTACACATCTTTCCTGTTTTGATCTTGAATACTGAATATAATCTTGGATAACTCGTTTGGTTTGACAAATTCCGGTTCCACTTGTTGATCTACATAATATTTCCCAACGCCCTTACCTGAACCATTATAGTGAGGAAGATGATCCAGATGCCCATATACCGTATAAATGGAGGATAAAATCATCGGATATAAAGAAAATGTTATTAAAAACAAAAATAAAAATGAATTAACCTTGGCATGTTTGTCAAAGAACAAGTTTTTCACCTAGTATGCATTTTTTAAGAAAATAAACCTTTTGACTACTATACCGTTTAGCATAAGTATTCTAAACAATTTTATTACTTGTGAAATATAGTACGACCAAAACCTATTTTTATTCATGATTTTTCAGCGAAGTAGTGAGTTAATACGAAACAATTTAGAAAACATATATTAATTGGTATAATAATGGTTTATACCATTCTATCTAAATTGATTATTTCAAAAGTTCACAATATTTATTTGATGAGAACAGAGTAATAAAATTAAATAATAAAAATTGATTTTATTTCATTTGTCTTGTACACTCCTTTTTATTGTCACAAACATAAAGTGCGTTCCCCTGAAGATTCATCCTACTAGCGAATTTCCATATCTATAATCTTAGAAACAGTGAGGTCATTGTTATATCTTGCACTAATAGTTAAGGTGTGATTTCCGGGTTCTATCCCAGCTGCTGGATCGATCTGCAATGTCGTGTTGAAGAATTGGGTTGACCCATTAGAGGAATTAGAATCAGAACCCTGGACTTTACCGTTAATTATAAAATTCTTTTCTGAAAAATTACTAGTAAGATTAGATAATTCCCCTATTTTAGATTTCGATGAAGTTGCAAACATTGTGATATTAGCTGGACTGTTAAATTCGTTACTTGTTGAACCTGATAAGTTGTTTGTATCACTACCATTGAAAGTTTTCATCACATTTTTATTAATACTCACTTCGACGCTATCACCAATTCCATTCTTACCATCTATGATGACTTTGTCTTTTGATGTGGATACTGTGATAGGTATTTGATCTATTTTCTCCTTAGGGATGACTCCCAATTTATTTTCAGTCCACTCTGTAAACCATACAGAACCGTTATTATCAATGGTAAATTTCAGTGGGTTAGACCCGTTACCCCACAATGAATTAATTGAAGGAACAATATATTCAACCAGAGTCTTATTTTCAATATCATAATAAGCAATTGAATTTCCATAGT
>JBBRRF010000441.1:0-1838 GCA_038200885.1 Candidatus Nitrosocosmicus sp. | reverse complement strand
AGACATTTACGATAAATAGGGAAATTTGAGATGTATAATTTCATATAATAAAAGATATGCAATATTTCTATAAATATCGCGGGTCATATTTTATCATAATTATATAAAATGACATTGTCAACCAGCTATTCCCTCAAACATGAGTCATTTAGAGCAGTCTACTCATTTAGAGCAGTCTACTATTCAAATACTATCAGATATTCAAAATATAGCATAAGATCTAATAGTGGAGTGAAAGGATAGGTGAGATACTCAGACGAATACGAAAAAAAAGGTGATGAGGAGGAGGATTGCATAATAAGACCAGAAGTCAAAATAGTCAACTGCCCCATCAAAACAAGCCTCGGGGTCTTAGGCAAGAAGTGGACTATGCTAATAATAAAAGACATTGGTTTTCTAAAGATCAGGAGATTTAATAGGATATTAGAATCAATTCCAGGGCTAACACCAAGAGTATTATCCATGCGCCTAAAGGAGTTAGAGAAGGAAGGTATCATAAAATGCAAGGAAGTGAGAAAAGATCAAGTAATGATATCATGGAGTTTGACCGAAAAGGGAGACGATATCTTACCCATTTTACTTATGTTAACGGCTTTTGGATCGAAATGGTATTCTGAATTTGTTTTTGAGGACAAAAAACCAAGGAGATTAGACGAAGTGTTTTTTCAACCCGAAACAAGACAGAGGATACTTGAATATAACAAAAGGTTCAGATTAAAGTAATGATGAAAGATACTAACAAAAAACTAGAATCAACGTAATCATGTTACGAAATAACTAATATAAACTAATATAAACTAATATAGTAACTTAATACCGTCATGATATTCTAATAAAAACAACTAGTAACAAGTATCCAAACTATGATATAATTAATTTCAGTTATACATTATGATTACAATGAGTAACATAACAAAAAACTATAAAGTAGGAATATTTGCAATGTTTATTGCAGCAGCCTTGATCGGTTCAGTAGTAGCCCTTGGTGATAACATGGCATATGCCGGTGGAAAACATCACAAAAAATCTAACGATGCAGAACAAGCAATTGAACAAGGTCAAGTAAGTAAACAAAATGCACAATGTGTTTCTGGAGACTTTTCATTAATATGTGGAAATAACGTAAACTTGCAATTACAAGACCAATTAGGTAATTTGGCATTAGGCCAACAATAATCTTTTTTTTGAAAACTTTCAATTTCTGATATTCCATAATTAACAATTGATTTACATACACCACTTTAACAACTGCGTTATTTCAAAATTTACTCAAATAATAATAACGAGTAAAAGTATAAATTTATAAAAGTTACTTAATTATTTTATATTGTCATTAATATTTATCCGGGAACGGTTAAATTATAAAATGTTTTCAACAATCCCGCCATTGTTTTTTTTAAAATCAATTGAATCTTGCTTTTGAACCTGAACAACTAAGTAGTACTCAAAACTAATATTCAATTCGAGAACACAGGGAGATAACCATGGATAAGGCAATCATAATTAATCTAAAAAAGCAGTGAGCCCATTAGAAAGAAATATGCCATACAGACTACAATGATTTGTGTCTCTAACGACCCGCAAGTGCACGTCAAGACTTTAAACAACGTCTCGTCTATAATATACTCTAAAATCCTTTTTCTTTTGATTGATACCTTCTGAGGTTTGTACTTTTGAATCCACTTCTAGATTACAACAGATCTCTTGCGTAATTAGCCAAAACAGCTATATTTCCTTCAGTCTCATACAAACCTGTACTTTCTTTGCTATCCTATGATAGGTTATCCAGAAAACCACATCTTTTTAAATCCTTTACTGGCTTATCGGTAAAGCAGTTT
>JBBRRF010000440.1:0-1853 GCA_038200885.1 Candidatus Nitrosocosmicus sp. | reverse complement strand
ATCCTACGAATCCTGCAAGAGGGAATATCAACTCACTTGGAATAGGTGGAAAGATAGTTTCGGCAAATGCGGCTATGAATATTCCTAGATATCCGTAAGAGGAAACAAGAGATGTTATAATATTAATGATATCCACCTTGACTCAAAAGAGAGTAGAATGGTTAATTTAATTAAATTTTTGTATGTTTGAAAATCTGAAAATAAGATTAATAAAGTAATAATACTATCTGTATTTATTGAGCGATAAGAAATGTGCTCTTTGTGCGATCCCCCTTCCCAAGGAATCACATGTAAGTATTTGCAGCGATTGTCTAAAGTGTGCTGATTGCTGTGTGGGTCTAGAAAAGTTGTAGAGTATGATTAAGTTAGTTCTACAATCTTTAGTGTATCAGTTAATGTGATTATTCCAATTACATTACCTTTCTCACTAACTAATACACATTTAGCAAATCGTACTAATGAAACTAGTGCTTTTGCAGGGGTCGATTCATCTACAAGAGGTGGTGGTGGGTCCATAACAGAGCCAATTTTTACCAAGTGTATGTCTTTATCATTATTTTCTATCATTATTTTGGCCAGATCATCCTCAGTTAATATGCCAACCAATCTCGTCCCATTGAAGACGGGCATTTGACTGATACTGTGGTCACGCATTTTTAGAATAGCTGTACTCAATGATTCCTCGCTTTGAATAGTTATGAGATCTTTATTGCATATATCACCAGCTTTTATAGACGCATTGCTCTCCATCGAGAGCAATATTTCGAATATTCTCTTGGCAGTATCATAACTAGGCTTACACCTGCCTGACTCGATTTGATTTACCATAGACGTACTGATCCCGCATAATATCGCTAACTTCTTCTGGGTAACTCCTAATTTTAATCTGGCCTGTTTGATATAATCAAGTCTAGGTAGCATACTGAACAGTATATTGCTCTCATCGATTAATAATTCTATAAACTACTAAAGGATTTAGAAAGTCTAATAGACTAATAACAATAATCAATGCGACGGCCGGGATTTGAACCCGGGTTACCAGATTGGCAATCTGATGTCCTAGACCAAACTGGACGACCGTCGCATTCGTGACTTTTTATAAAAATCTAGGTTATATTAATTATATGGTAGATCATATTGGCTTCCTGGTCCGACAAACATGATTTTATACTTTCAGGAGCGCGCATAAAATTACAAATCGCAAGCCTGGTTTTGTAAATGACAAATAATTAGTTCAAAATCAAATATTTTATAATGATTGGTTTGAATTTGGAAAACGTACTATTGCTAAAGTTCTATCTCGTGTGTAGGTTCTAATATTTTTTCTGTACCAGTAGGTTTTTTCATTACATTGTACTCTTCAAATAGTGCATCAAGGGTATCTTTCTTTACAAAAAATTCCTTTTCAATGAATTCAGACTCATGATTGTCATTATATTCTCGAATTAAGACTTTAAAAACCCCCTTCTTTATTTCCCTCACCAAGAAATCGGCATTTTCTCCCTCATAATTAAAGTAGGTCACATATTCAGAAATAGGTACTTCCAATTTACCCCAAATAAAGTCAAAAATTAACCAATATGAGTGTATCAACTTTCAAATGATAAGGTATATAACCGCCTCTTAATCTTAAACTGGCCCTGTTAACTTAATGTGATTTTTCAAATACTTACCAATATTTCATATCGATTAAGATGAACCATTTCAGAACAAATGGTCATAAATCGTGCTCAAAATATCAGGAATCTTGTCGGTATTGTCTCGTTTAGTCAAGTGACAACTCAACTTTGCTCTTTCAGATCATTGAGTTAACATCCATGAAAATCTTTGACCATAACAGGGGATCCTATGGT
>JBBRRF010000439.1:0-1854 GCA_038200885.1 Candidatus Nitrosocosmicus sp. | reverse complement strand
CCTAGCTCGAGCTGGATTTCGTATAGGTAGAATAGATGACGTTACACCGGTTCCTCATGATACTACTAGAAAACCTGGTGGTCGTAGAGGTAGAAGAGTATAATTTTTTTCTTTTTGTTTTTACTATTAATTAATAGTGGGACCGGCCGGATTTGAACCGACGACCTCCAGCGCCCAAGGCTGGCATCCTACCAAGCTAGACTACGATCCCTTTCT
Source organism: Candidatus Nitrosocosmicus sp. (assembly GCA_038200885.1). Classification (GTDB taxonomy): domain Archaea; phylum Thermoproteota; class Nitrososphaeria; order Nitrososphaerales; family Nitrososphaeraceae; genus Nitrosocosmicus. The sequence goes on along the minus strand of JBBRRF010000439.1, from coordinate 1,638 downwards.
AATGAGAAATTTTTTGTCTAATTTTAATCTTATTTCAATTAATATAAATCATTATTTGCATTATTGTTATATTGTGGGGGGTTATTATCTCTAATTCATGTCTCTAGATAATTATATTCGTGCAGGTCGGATAGCTGCTCAAGTTAGAGAAAACGCTAGGAAAAAAAATCATGTCGGTAGGACACTTTATGAAATATGTGATTCTATCGAGAGTGAAATAAATGAGCGAGGTGGTCAACCTGCTTTTCCTGTTAATATTAGTTTGAATGAGATAGCTGCTCATTATACTGCTGAACCAGACGATCAAATTGTGATAAAGGATACTGACGTTGTTAAAATTGATTTAGGCGTACATATAGATGGTTACGTTGCAGATACCGCAGTTACTGTTTCATATGATTTAAAATATGATCAATTAATAAAAATAGCCGAATTGTCATTATATGAAGCTACCAAGATTGCAAAGCGTGCTACTAAATCAAGTGAGATTGGAAAAACAATTGAGAATACCATAACCTATAATGGTCTAAAACCGATTCAAAATCTTAGTGGACATTCTTTAGAACAGTATGTCATACATGCCGGAAAATCTATCCCTAACATTCAGACTTACGGACCTTCATTTTCACTAATGCCTAATCAGGCCTACGCAATAGAACCATTTGTAACAACTAAAGACGGACTAGGCATAGTTTATGAGGGTAAGACCAGAAATATTTTTTCACTAGTATCAAGAAAACCTACTAAAAATAAGGACACGGATGAATTCATCATATATCTATGGAATAGGTTTAAGACACTTCCATTTGCGTTACGTTGGCTAGTAAATGATTTCACTGAATCTAAAGCTCGTGAAATGTTAGACTATCTTATTAAGAAGAAAAATATTAGATCCTATCCTATTCTTGTTGAGGGTAATAACAAAGTTGTATCTCAGGCAGAACATACAGTCTTTATATCGGAGAATCTGAGTCATATAATTACAAAATAGTTTTCATTTTTATTTTGATCAAATAAGACGAAAATAATTATTTTACCTTCTTGATAATTTTCTAGGACTCGACTCTGTTATCTTATTTGATGATTGTCCATGAATGAATATATATATGAATAAGTTAAGTGTCATATCTTGGGCCAACATCCTGTCCTTCTAAGATACTTTCTTACAGAACATAACAGATTCTCATCTGTTTCATAGCAGTAGTTTGCACAAATATCTTTCTTCAGATTTCTGTTTACCTTGGTTTCCACAGGGTTTACAAATGGTGCTCTTTTTGGTAGATACACTACTGTAAGCCATCCAGATTGTCTTTCCACATACTGTCTGGTCTTTTTGCTGACGTGAAAAGAAGCATTGTCAATAACTAAAATGAATCGTTTGACGCTTCTTTTCAACATATACCTTTTGATGTTTCTGAGATGGTTTATGAAATCGCCACTGTTTCTGGTCCTACCCTTATTGAATTTAATTTTGTTTAGCGGATAAAGCAGCGTGATGAAAGCATTTACCTTGTTGTTGGTCCCTTTGTGAACAATCTTTTGTTGTTCTCCCCTTTTCATATATGTTCTTGTTATATACTGTTGCATGTACAGCCATGTTTCATCTTCAAATCCTAGTAGTATCTTTTTTTAAAAGGG
>JBBRRF010000438.1:0-1857 GCA_038200885.1 Candidatus Nitrosocosmicus sp. | reverse complement strand
TTTTTCTGTACCTTGGATAATTCCAGGCGGAGTGGATGGTATGACACAGGATATAAGGCGCATTACAAAGCTAAATTCATTTCTATACTTGCGGTGGATGAATGCAGTATATTGATGAAGAATTAGACACTTAACTTATTATACTATCCTGGCTTGGATCACTTTCTAAGACTAATCTTAGTTGGTTGGGTTTTATTTCATCTGGGTTAATATCAGTTCTTTCGTCACCGAGGCCCTCTTCCCAGACATCATCATGAGGTAATTCCAAAAGATCATCTATAATTCCTAAATTACCTTCACCATTTCTAACCTTGTCAATCAGTTCATTGTAATCGTTATACAGTGAAGTATCGCCCTGAGGAAAATTACCTAAAATTTTGTGATTGATCAAATGTAGTTTCTGTTTTTTGTCCAGGTTGCGCTGATCCTGTAAGGATATGGGCTCTAATGGCTGTGTTCTCTTTAACGCTTCAGAAAGAACAGACTCTATTGGAAATTTATTGGATAATAAAATTCCGACAAGTTTATTGAAAAACATAATTTCAATTTTGTCGAGGTGTTCAAAATCCTCTTTATCTAATCCAAAGGTATCGGTGTTGCCAAGATAAGGGAACTGTTCAATAAGCTCTTCCAACTCCTCCGATATAGAATCTGGAAAAGTAACATTAGAATTTTTTAATGCTTCAATTAATGCCCTATTTACCGTCGCTCTTTTGTATTTGGAAAAAGTAATAAACCATCCAGATGTCCTACCTTCTCTCCTATATTCAAGTGTTATAGGGAACAGCAATAGTGGACCTCTAATATACTTGTCCTGAGAAACAAATCCTGACAAAAATGGAAACCCTAGGTATGTTTCCTGCCGTCCTGTCTCTCTTTCAATTTGGACTGTGTTTCTATACAGAGTTTTTATTTTAGTTCTATCTTTTGCAGCATTTTCCTCAAAAGTGTCATTAAGCCGTTTTAAGAATAATAGAGTCATTAAGGGCTGTCTATACTCACTGGGATCTAGTGAACCTCTTAGTATGTCCGCAGCACTCCATAGATGGGCTTTTAGAAAGTCAAATGTGACTTTTTGACTATCAAGAGTAAAATTTACAGGTTTGGTGATTACTTTAACATTTTCTTTAGCCAAATATGAATTAATTATTATATCATGAATTTATTGTTTTAAAACAAAAATATATTAGATTTTATATAAAGCTTGTAATTTTATTTATTGAACAACACTTTTTTGTTCCATGAATCCAAAATTTTGATCGCCTTTAATTGTCTCCATCCCTTACTGATTGTGCCTTCTTTTCCTGTATTATTATTAATAAGTCATCAATAACTCATTTTTTATTCTATACAATATGGACTAAAATGTATCCTTATAATCTGAGACACCAGTTTTATAACACAAAGTTATAAGATGTCAATCTTAAATGGGCTTTTTTTGGGTCCAATTACTTATCCATAAACGATTGTAGCGATTCCTAACCCTTGATATTGTAGGATTTTTTACGACATCACATTTTTTAGAAAAAAAATCTTTTGATGATAAATCGTAATGCGAATACTGTTTGCTATCAAGGCTATTGCTCGGTATATTGATTATTAGAATAGTATTTTCCGTTTCCAAATAATTCGTACCACTTGTTATACCCTTCTTGTTTTAACTTTTCTATTCTTTGTTTTATTGCTTCTTGTTCTTGTTTCAGATCATTTGTCTTTTTAATTTCAGTACTGTGCACAAGCATTAGCCTCCATTTTTCATCCTTTAGACCTTTAATCAATTCTATAAGGTTCATTATGTCTATACCATTTCATATATGTTCCTAAACTGTCCTCAGTAAATAGTTCCTCATATTCAGA
>JBBRRF010000437.1:0-1866 GCA_038200885.1 Candidatus Nitrosocosmicus sp. | reverse complement strand
GATAAGATAATCTGCTATTAACCTTCTATGACAACGCCATGGCACTGCTTCTGAACACATAATGGCAAGAGGATCATCACACTTTGTTATAAGTGAAAGTAATTCGTTTATACCCCTTTTAAATGATATTGTTACCATATAATCTGCATAAGATCTAAAGGACTTGTTTTGCCACCCACTATTATCATATACTACTAATGCTTTATCAATTTCTTTTCGTCTTCCGCCAAGTTTCTCTATATGCCTATATTCAATGTTTTTCATTAAGAGTTCTCTTATCATATTTTCTTTGTTAAACTGCTGGCAAACTCTAGAACCAGGATACCGACGTATATCAACTATTAAGACTACCTTATTGTCTTCCAAGAGACAAGTAAATTCATCCCATTGACGATTTGAATGTCCTATAGTAAATATCGGTGACTCATCTAACATTGTATCGGTGAAGTTACAGCATTTTCCTTATTAAATGCAATTCAGAAATTATTTAGTCCAAAACAAAAATTTTCTAAATGATTGGTTTAAAAATGATTTGTAAAGATAAATTTTCTAAATGATTGGTTTAAAAATGATTTGTAAAGATACAATGGCACCGACATATCGATCATAATGAGTCACATGGATAGAGGTTACCTAAGAAATCCAAAGAATTAATGTTTCTCACGGTCAAAAACAATATGTCAGTATTATTCTCAAAATAGTAAAATAATATCATAATTTTCCTACATACTTTTTTCTTAGTTTGTTAGTATTATTGTCTTTCCAATAACCATATAATAATGCCCATGATCTTGATCGCAATTTGGTTTACCACACTTGACATATTCTAAAAAATACCAATTGTTCAACTGTCTTAGTAGTTTCAAACTAGGTAAGCAGTAATCTATCCAAATATGAAATTAATTAAAGTGAAATATTAGGGAATAGAATCACGGTCAATGTCCAGTTTTAATATTTCATTCATAGAAGTTCTTGAAAAATAAAACTGAAAACTTGCAATTATCCTAACTAATAGAAACATCATGATAGGAACATAATTATTCATATCAGCCTCGCGTAAAACATCTCTATAGAATTTATTATCTTGTTTTCAGATGTAAATAGGTAGATATCCTTTCTTATTCAACAGGATATTGAGCAACTCTCGTCCTACTCGACCATTCCCATTGGAGAACGGATGAATCTGTTCGAAACGCTTATGGAATGCGGCGGTAAGAAATTTAGGTCGTCGTGATGCCAATTATTTGCTATGAAGTATCGCATGACTACTGTTTTACTATTTATGGTATAATGCTTGCAATCCAACCAGAAACGACACTTAGAGCAAATTCCGTTGTGTACATTTTTTTCCTGTTATTAACCAAATGTAATCAAGGGATTAATAAGTGGAGTGCCGCACTTAGTTTAAGAAAAATGTCAGCCGTAAAGTAAAGTATAAATCTACCGGTGACCTGAAATCTCATTAACATATACTTGTCTTCGGAGTTTGTAATTAAGAAAGGGCCGAAACAATGGGAGGCCAAAATATTCTCAGGAAAAGAGGAAATCGCTGAAATAAAGAAAGGAGAAGGCCTTAGTTTTAAACTCGTAAGACCCAAGGACAAGATCGAATGGGGACTTACTAACTCGGTGCATGGTGAGCAGCGTCCTTTCTCTTTCTCAGTGCGCAAGGCTGGAAAAAAAAACACCAGCCCATATACTGACAGGGACGACTCTAGGGATGAAATATTTGTTGTCCATGACCAGTTGTTCAAGCATAATGGCAAATTTTACATACTCGCAAGTCATCCAGAGGATAGGTCTTGGAATGAATATGTTAATAGTTCAATCAGGTACATATGTAGATTAGATGACTTTCCTTACTCG
>JBBRRF010000436.1:0-1873 GCA_038200885.1 Candidatus Nitrosocosmicus sp. | reverse complement strand
GCCCCTTCAAAAGATGTCTTTGTATCGACAATAGTCAAATGATGTGCAGAATGGAGGTATGATCATCTCAGCTATAAACATTTGGAGAAAGTATGGAGGGACTCTGAATAATGGTTCAGGTAATTATCTTAATTGGTATAGTATCATCAATTACTTCAATCACAAATGAAACTTTTCTATCTACTATTAAGATAGTTTCGTGTGGGCCAGCAGATTGTTGTTCCACAATATATCTTATATTGATATTGCTACTAGGATCTTGTTGATAATTTGCTTTTAAAGGAAACGGTTCTTGCACTAATTCCTGACCATTTCCTAAATTTTTTAAAGCCACTAACACTCTGACTCTAACATTGAGGTTTTTTTCTGCTGCAACTTGTTTTAATACACCAATTATTCCTATTCGCTCTTGACGTTCAAATGCATTATTAGTAGGAATAAGCAGCATTATTTCTTTTTTAGATGACTTTAAAAGATCAAAATAAAAATCCTTTATCTTGGTGGGTTGGGATATTTCTTTGACTCCATATTCAGGAATTGACTTTGCTTCCATTTGAGTCTACAATACATCCATATAGAGAGTATAAAAGGATTGTTGTATCTTGTGTGATTATTGGTGTACAGTAAGAATAATGCCATTTATAGAAAATAATATGAAATATGCCGATTTCAGGTAAAAGTGGGTTTGTTTTATCTTAGGATAGTATCTAACAGGAATTTTACTTGTAGGCCATGAATTCTTATGATATCTGAAAACACAATTTGGCAATTGATGAAGAGACAAATAATAAAATTATTGACCTGTACTTTAATCAACCTAAGACTATTCCTGATTTATTAAAAATAATCAGAAAGTCCAGTCGTGATGTTAATGTTTCAAAAGTGTATAGGAAACAAACAGGAGTGCAAAAAAATGTAACCACGAAGAAAGAATACCAATCAAATAAGTTAGGTGTCATATCTTAGGCCAACATCCTGACCTTCTAAGATACTTTCGGACAGTACATAACATATCCTCATCTGTTTCATAACAATAGTTTGCACAAATGTCTTTCTTCAGGTTTCTGTTTACCTTGGTTTCCACATGGTTCATATATGGTGATCTTTTTGGAAGATACACAACCGTAAGCCATCTGGATTGTCTTTCCACTTACTGTCTGGTTTTTTTGCTATCATGAAAAGACGCATTGTCTATAACCAATATGAATCGTCTGACATTCCTTTTTAGCACATACCTTTTGATGTTTTTTAGATGATTTATGAAATCATCACTATTTCTGGTCTTACCTGTATTGAACTTTATTCCGTTATACGGATAAAGTAATGTTATGAAAGCGTTGACTTTATCATTGGTACCTTTATGAAGGACCTTTTGCTGTTCGCCTCTTTTCATATAGGTTCTTGTTATATACGGTCGCATGTACAGCCATGTTTCATCTTCAAATCCCAGTAGAATCTTTTTTTAAAAGAGCACGGGATACCCTTTTGTACCTATCTATCTTTTCTTTCTTTTGCTCATAATCATCCTTTTCTTTCTCCAGTTCAAGCTTGGGCTGTTTGTACACTATACCAAGGTCATGAACTATCCTCCAGGTTTGCATACGACTAACATTGATTCCCAGTAAAGAGGAAAGGTGTGCAGCCAGAAGTCTAATACTCCATGTATTTTTTAGATAACCAAATGTCCTTGGTGATTTGTTAAGTACAATGTCTTTTATCAACTTCTTATTTTCTGTAGTAGATATCATCGGTCTTCTGCCTACGTTATTTCTCTTATTTTTTATTCCGTTCAAACCATATTTTCTATAATTATCAATCCAGTCATACACATTACGGTAATTGACACCTATGTCTTTTGCTATTGTTCGGTAAG
>JBBRRF010000435.1:0-1878 GCA_038200885.1 Candidatus Nitrosocosmicus sp. | reverse complement strand
TTTGACCACATAGTAAAAATGAATTTTCTAGTGTTGTATAGACTTAACACAGGGATAGTATGATTATGAATGAACTTTATGGTAATTAGAATTTGAAGAAGATTCAAGTTAATAAATAAATACCGACTCATGTAGATATCCTCATGATTTCCACCGAATAAGCTACCATTTATGGTCACGATAATATTCATGTGATATTTCACGATATTAACTTTAAAATATTGATATGGCGGTTTAAATTATTTTCTGATTCTAACAGTATTAGAATATTAGAGTATTGCAGTTAGTTAGCAAATTCCATATATTTTTTCCACTATATTACATATATGAATAACACAAATATTCAAAGCAAAAATAAAACAATCGGATTAGGGATTGCCGTAGTCCTAATAGTCGCAGTAGCCATGATCAGTACACTTCAACCCCTTCATGTGGATGCACACTGTACTTCTACGTATAGTTGTCCAAAATACGTAGCACATGATCACCTTCAAACTGAGACATTATTTGATAATCGTATTATCGATTTGAAGGTTGGCTTGAGAGGATAGGTAATGGCCACATAATCAAACCTACGTCCTATATTTTTTTTACTTTAAATAGAATTTTTTCTTAAGAAAATTTTATGATGACTGTTTGTTTTCTGGTTCAATAATCATCTAAAAACAATATTTCTTTTATATGTAAAATCTAGTCTGTATTTGTACCCTCTGTGATTACCTACAAGAAGTGTTGTCAAAGCATTTTACTTCATACACATGGTTAAGAAAAACAGTGATGTATATCGAAATGGAATCAGAAATGAGGATCAAAGAGAATCTCAAATCTTAGTTGATGAAATTATCTTATCTTGATTTTTTGAGTTGCGGATTAGGGTCAAATTTGTTTCACATACCACCGAACCAGATACCAATTTGAATAACGAAATTAAATACAGTTAGAGATAAAGTAATTCTGATCTGTCAGTATTATTAAAAAAGATTATAAAAAAATCAGCTAGTTTTTATCAATTTTCTAAAATGTTCCAAGTTCTTTGCCATTTCCTCTTTGTATGTCTCTTCGGTATAGCCGTGAGCCTCAATACCATGTTTCTTTGCATTTTCTATTAATTCTTCCTCTGTTTCACCATACATTGTATGTGTACACACGGGATCTCCCGCATCTTTGCAATTAAGGCTTAATGTCATATCCTGTAAGGGTTTTACATTAAATTAAAGATATCTATCAATTTCCTATAGATGCAAGAGAAAAGGATAATTATCTCAGAAAGTTCTTGTTTAGTTGCCTCTTGAAGTAAGTACATATTAATTTTGAATACTCTCCATATGGATATTCACATCATTTCAATATTCTTGAGGAGTAGTATTTTTAAATCAATCTTCAAATAGTTATTTCATGACCATATTAACTCCTGAGAAAAACTAAGAATGGTTGGTAACGGGGATAATGATGGTCGGACTAAAAAACCAATAAGAATAGGTCTACGACCCAATCTCAACCAGTTCTTAATCCTTGTTTTAGTTAATGCCTTCGTAGGCTCCATGATAGGACTGGAACAAACAGTAGTTCCGCTAATTGGAGCTAAAGAATTTGATATTCAATCTAATACACTGATCGTATCTTTATTGCAAGCTTTGGATTAGTAAAAGCAATTCTAAATCTTTTTTTTAAATCTTTTATTGATTCTAGAGCTAATTCAATAGATTCTTTCATGTTTGTTTTAAGTTCCTCTATCGTTTCGCCCTGGCTTATTGCAGCCGGTATTTCAAGACATTGACCACTATATCCCCCTTCGGGCGCTTTCTGTACTAAAATTGTAAATTTGGTCAATTTGCTATAGATAATATAAAACAGTCTGTATTTTTAAATATATTCTCA
>JBBRRF010000434.1:0-1884 GCA_038200885.1 Candidatus Nitrosocosmicus sp. | reverse complement strand
TGATAATTAGCAGTAGTAGTCTTTCCTTAACCTTTGGATCGTTTTCTTTTTTGTACAAATTAACCAATTTGGTTTTGGTCGGTGGCATTGAGAACAGTTAGATAAATACAAAGGTGGTAGATAGCTTTTGTGTTTTATTATAAAAACTATGACAAATTGTTTAGCATACTTGTGTTAATTGGTATAAGGTCAACTGCATTATATAGTCAAATTTGGTATCCGTCCCTCAAGGCCTGAATCATAACTAAAACCTGTCATAATCAATATATTTGGGTTAAATAAAGCAAAAGTTAACGAATGACAAACAGAACTAAAATGAACTAATGTCTATCTGGCGCATCTGACATATGACATATAACATATTAAGGAAAATAAATTATTTGATTATAAATAATTGTTTGTTCAATTATGCTATTTGGTATAGTACATATGATTTAAAATGCATAGAACAAGACAATAATATACTTTATGCTCCTTTTATTCCTTGAGCAACAAGTATGGAATAGCAACCTAATCCACATTTTTCACACATAGGTTTTAACGCCTTACTATCAGAGCTTCCTATACAACAAGGTTGTTTTATTTTCCCCTTATGATCCAAAGATAGTATTGCCCATGATGGACAGTCAACAGGAGTAGTCTTGATTCCTCCCCAGTTACCTTTCATCAATTCCAGTTGTTTTTCTGTATTCATAATAAAATTAGGATATTTTTTTCTTAGTTTTACTATATTATCAATTACACCATTTCTTGTATTTCCATAGGGTAACCATAATGGATCATTATCTGCAAAAGGCGTGTGAAATTGGAATACTATTTTATTAATTGTTTCTTTCCATTCATGTACCAAATCATCTATTGTATTATGATTTAAAGAATTTATTGTCATAGTTATCCAAATATCCTTCCATGCGGGTTTACCATTCCGATTAGGACCTTTAATGTAGTCCAAAATATTTTTTTTAGTTTTAGCATATGCACCCTCTCCTCTTATGCTATCATGTACTTTTTCTGTTCCATCAAGTGAAATCCAGTAAAAATAAAGTTTATCAAATCTTGTTAAAGGATAGGTTCCATTTGTAACTACACATACTCTTCTTGGCATCTCATCACAAAAAACCTTGATAATGTCTTGACGCATCATTGGTTCGCCACCAACTAAAGTCACTACATAAACATGATGTTTTTTAAAAGTATCTTGGATTATTTTTCTCCAATCTTTGATATTTAACTCATCTAATTCATTTCTTCTGGTTTTCCACCAATAACAATGTGAACAATGTAAGTTACATACATTAATAATATCTGCAGAGCCGTAGATAAAGGGTTTTGATTTAAGAAATCTAATAGAAAAATATTTTGAAAGTATGCTAAAAATTGCTGGAGTATCCTTTAGAATATCTGTTATCCCCATACCATAGATAAGATCTACCAAATACGATCGATATTTAGTTAAAGTAGCATATCTATTAAGGATTTGTTACAGATTAGAAATCAAATTTAATACTTTGAATGGCTCTTTTTTAGGTGATACATCTATAGTTTGAGGATGCTCTTCTATTTGCATTGCAATATCAAAATAGACAAAAATCTACAAAATACATGAATGGATAGGAATTGATTTGTATGGTTATTAGTTTCCTTTTAAATCATCAACTTTTGATTCTGACGCATTATTTATCTCTTTTTCTGATGCTGTTGACAATTGTTCTACTTTTGTTATCTTTTTCTTATCTGTAATTGAGGTAGATTCTATTCTTTAATCTACTTTCTGTTGTTGTGGCATAATATTAGGTGTATAATAAAATATAATCTTTAATTATATATAATATTTGTTTTGGTGCATGATTCAGTTATTCGAAAATTTAAATCAGATCATAAATT
>JBBRRF010000433.1:0-1899 GCA_038200885.1 Candidatus Nitrosocosmicus sp. | reverse complement strand
TATAGAATATGGTTCGGTACCAGAGGTAGTATTTCCTATTCCACGACTATCAAACACAATTACGGTATTATTTGACGCTAGTCTACTTAAAAGGGCTGGGTCCCATGCATCCATATTATCAGAAGCACCATTATGAAGTATCAAGGGATCTCCTTTACCAAACATTTTATAAGCAATATCAATATCTCCCACACGGACTTTTTCTAATGGAATGTCTTGTATATTTACCAAGTTCGTGATGTTGCTTGAATTGGCCTGAATAGCATTTATTTGACCATACACAACATTAGTAAAACCGTTGATCATAGTTGTACTTGAGAAAATTAGAGTAGATATGAATACTATAATGAAAAGATAATCTTTTCTTATCTTACTATTACTATACATAACCAATTTCACTCGAAGAAGTATATAAAGAGGGTGAAGTCTTGTGTGAAGATTATCTTAGTCAAATTATCACTCTCTATAATCAATAACCAAAGATGGAGGGATCGCGGGTTCTCATCTATTATTTTCGGGATTTGAACATTACAAAGCAAAGAACGGGTTCTCATCTATTATTTTCGGGATTTGAACATTACAAAGCAACAAGCGGGTTCAAATCCCGCACCTCGCACCTTTTTGTATACTCAATGAATTATTTGGCAGGCGTGATTTTTTTATTCATGATTGAGATGGTTTTTAGTTTTTTTGACAATCTATGTCAAAAAAATACAACTATCTTATATAACATACTGTGTAATAATAGGTATGACTAGAATACAAACTCAAATTAAAATAGATGCACCTGTTAATACTGTTTTTGAATATTATACAAATCCAGACACTATTAAAGAGTCATGGCCAAGTGACATTGTAAAAGAATCAGAAAATGAATCTACCAAAAAAAGCGAAGAGGGTTCAGAAATGATAGTGACAGGCGAATATATGGGTAAAGAAGATGAAATGATCTTAGAAGTAGTTAAAAAGGAACAGAATAGAAGGCTAGTTACAAAACAAACAGAAGGGCCATTTCAAGAATGGGAAAGCACTCAAGAATTCCAAAGCAATGGAAATAATTCTACGAATGTCAATCATACTATAAACTATAAATTAACAACTATTGGAAAGATCTCCAACTTCTTGACAGGAGGTCAAGCAGAAAATAAAATAAGAGAGGGGGCATATCGGGCTGCTCTAACGGGAAAACAAAAATTAGAATTAAGGTAATGTTTAGATCGTAATTGATTTTCTTTAGATTTTTGAAGTTCGCTTAATTACGGTATTTTCAGTCAACGTAAAGTCCGAATCTTCCTAAAAGGACTAGAAAAGTTAAGGGATCGCGGGTTCCTACTTTCGGGATTTGAACTATCCAAAGCAAAGAACGGGTTCAAATCCCGCACCTCGCACCTTTTTGAGATTGTTTTGAACCCGCTAGTTAACCATTTGGTTAACCTTTGGAAATGTTATTCGTCAGGCGGTTAACTATATCTTAATCGGGTTAACCTACGCTCGTAATAGGTTAACCAATATGATCTTTGCAAAGGATCTACAAAACCTATTTAATATAGTTGGAGTATTATATCTACCTGAATTCTCCGCTCTCTTTAGCTATTCCTCTTAAATCCCAAGACAACGAAGAACCAAAAACTATCAGTGACTTATTCAAAGGCATACTTAAAAATCCACTTGACATGGCTAACTCTATAGACTCTGCAAATCAAATAAGAGATATTTTGATAGATGATAACCGAAACAATGGCCAACTAGTTTGTGACTTGATAGATTCGGAGGCTGAATCTACATCTAACATTCGAGAAATCTTGAATTGCTAGAAGAGAATCGCTGGAAACCCGGGTCTTACACAAGCGGTGTGGAGAGACATTAATCGATAAACAAAGACAAAATATTGATGATGTC
>JBBRRF010000432.1:0-1900 GCA_038200885.1 Candidatus Nitrosocosmicus sp. | reverse complement strand
ATTAAGCCTTCCTTAGCCATTAATCCCTTAGGCTACTAACGATCTTAACGAGGACGACATTCGGATCTGGAATAGAAGAGGATTTAATTAGTATCACAATATTTCGAAATTAATACTAGAATTTCGCGAATACCTCAATATTTCAGAAGGTGTAAATGACTATCAATTTTGATTAGAACTTTTCTTATCTGAATTCCAAGAATTATCATAAAACTACCATTAATTCTGAAAACCCGAGTTCTATTTGGTATTTAGTAAATTTAATTTAGTGCAATAATGATTGTGGAAGGATTATATAAAAAAGGACTTAAATAGTGATATGTCTCCGGCCATATCCTCACTCAAATTTCCCTTTGTGCTAAAACCAGATCAGGTAGCGGCAGTCGATTCATGGATTAAGAACGGCTACCGAGGATCCATCATTTATTCAACCGGTACTGGTAAGACGGAAATAGCATACGAGAGCGCTAGAAGAGCATGTTTAGAAGTCATGAGGAATGCGCAATTCAAAAAAGATTTAAGTTCTTTTAACATTTTGTTCCTCGTTCCTCGGATCGTCCTTATTGAACAAAATGTTAACAGACTCTTAAGATACAACATTTCAAAGGAATATGTAGGAACATATTATGGGGAGAGAAAAGATCAAAGAGAGATTACTATTTCTACATATCAAAGTGCAATAAATAATTTTCCCTTAATCGAAAATGCAAAATTGGTCATTCTCGATGAGGTTCATTTATTAAGTAACACAGCCTTTTCTTTCAAGAGACTATTTAAAATAATTACTGCTGATCCAAGAAGAAAAATTCTAGGTCTAACAGCTACCATCAATGAGGTAGACCCAAAGTACAAGGAAATTATTGATATAATCCCACCGGTAAAAAAATACCTTATCAAGGAAGCCGTAGATGACGGCAGATTAGCAAAACCCGAAATAGTTTCTATGGAAGTAAGCCTTACAAGTGAAGAAAAAGATATATACAAAAAAACTAGTGAGTCCATTAGAATTATTTCATACAAACTAAACGCCTATGATCCTGGCGTTATCTCAAAGATCCTTTACCAAGGTGGAATGCGCTCAAAGTACGCAAAGGAATGGTTTAACCAAGTAAGATTAAGAAAGGATTTACTGAATTCATCCAAATATAAATTAGAAAAAGCAGTTTCCATAATTGAAAAACATAATAATGAAAAGATAATGGTTTTCAGTGAAACTATAGATTCAATCAAAACGTTACAGGAAACTCTTGGGGAAAAAAATGTTAGATCTGAGATAATCCATTCAAAAATAAAGACAAAGGATCGGAAAATGATCCTTGAAAAATGGGGAGAAGATTTTTATCCTCTACTATCCGTCCACACACTGGAAATAGGTTTTGATATTCCTCAGGTCAGAATAGCCATAATTCTTTCTAATACTTCCAACATTAATCAGATTGCCCAAAGAATAGGAAGAGTTATCAGGAAAACTGAAGAAAAGGACAGTGCGTGGATATATTTGATTTACGCGAAAGAGACTAGAGATAATAATATTCTGAGAATGGTAGACAAAGCGGTTGGAAAGAAAAGCAGTAAAATTATGAGAAAGGGAACAAAACAAACAAGGATCACAGATGAATTTTAGATCAAGTAAACTGGAATAAAACAAAAGTTATATTTTGATACTGGCTTACCGCTGATTATGTCAATAAAAAATATAACTGTTTTAGGTTCAGGAATTATGGGGCATGGAATTGCTCAAGTATCTGCTATGGCAGGCTATAAAGTAGTATTACGTGATATTGAACAAAAATTCCTGGATAAGGCAATGGAGAAGATTAGATGGTCTCTACAAAAGCTTGCAGAAAAAAATAAGATCTCCACAGAGGAAGTTGATATTTTTTATAATAATATCACCCCT
>JBBRRF010000431.1:0-1923 GCA_038200885.1 Candidatus Nitrosocosmicus sp. | reverse complement strand
TTGAATCTAGAATAGTATTAGCAACAACAATTTGGATGGGGTTGTGGTGGATTACGGAAGTAATACCCATTTATATTACAGCATTGATACCACTCGTCCTATTTCCATCGCTTTTAGTTACTAATATTGGTGACACAGCTGCAAGTTATGCTGATAGAGTCGTATTTTTGTTTCTTGGTGGATTTATACTTGCTAAAGCAGTTGAAAAATCAAACCTACATGCAAGGTTTGCCCTTCATATACTCAATATTTTTGGAACTGATCCAAAATACATCGTTGCTGCTTTCATACTTGTCACGGGATTTTTGAGTGCATGGATGAGTAATACTGCAACCACGATGCTGATGCTTCCAATAGCATCCGCAATTATCCTTCAAATTCGTAACAAAATTGATCAAACCAAGTTTGCCAATTGTATCCTTCTTTCCATAGCATATTCTGCAAGTATAGGCGGTATGGCTACTTTAATAGGTACGCCTCCAAACGCGATATTTGCGTCTATATCTAAATCTGAAATTGGTCTAGATGTAAGTTTTTTTCAATGGTCTTCTGTAGCCATTCCTATTAGTGGTATATCATTGTTTGTACTTTGGATATACATGACAAGAATAGGTGTAAAAATAACAGATATAACATCAATATTAGTAGGGGGTGATTTAATTAAGGAACAACCATCAAAATTAGGAAACTTAAGTAGAGATGAAAAAATCGTTGTAGTCATTTTCATATTTACAGCACTGGCCTGGATTACCAGAGGATTATTTTGGAAAGATTTTTTTCCTTCGGTTGATGATTCGACAATAGTATTAATATCTGCTATTTCTTTGTTCTTGATTCCCTCCAAACTATCTAAATCACCAAAAAGTAACAAGAAAGAATCTACGGAGAAGACATATTATAATACTGATCAAATACCAACAGCTAGTAAAAGAGACAATAGTAGTAATGGTATTGATGTTGATAATAAATTATTGAATTGGAATACAGCAGTTCAAATACCATGGGGTGTTCTTATTCTTATAGGTGGAGGACTGGCACTCGCTAACGGATTTACTTCCACAGGATTGGATGACTGGATCGCCTCTCAACTCGGTTTTCTTCAGGGTCTACCTGTAATTATCATCATTTTGACCATTGTGACTGTCGCAATAGTATCTAGTGAAATACTTAGCAACACTGCAACAGCCGCATTATTAATTCCAATATCCATATCGCTAGCCACCTCGTTAGGTGTCGATCCCCTAATGCTCATGATTCCATTAACAATAGCAACAAGTTATGGATTTATAATGCCCGTGGGGACACCGCCCAATGCGATCGTTTTTGCAACAGGTCATGTAACAGCCTCTAGAATGGCTAGGGCAGGATTGCCGATGGATATATTTGGAATTCTTCTAGTAACAATATTATCTACCATATTAATTCCACTACTCTGGTAACAACTTGAAGAAATATATTTATATCAATATTCCTGTTCGGCGTAGATTGGGAATTATTCATCGGCATGATGGTTAGATAATCCTCGAATCACTAATAATTGTCATCCATTACAAATGTATCGCGTTTAATCTATTAAGGTTCAAAAAATATTTTGCCTTTTAATTAGTGAATATAAATTGGTTTAATTATTTCATATAATTATTTATTCTGAAATGTATTACAACTAAGACTATACTTTAATATTAAATTATTCACTATTTAAAGGGTAAAAGAAATCAGTTTAAAAATATATTAATAGGGGTAGACCTTTTAATCATGTTTTATTTCAGTATATTCATTAGTAATTTTGTGAGTGACCACATAAAAAGCATAAAAATTGGTGCAAACATATGGAACTATATACCGTTTAGCACAAATAAAGGAACAAGGTTTATAGCTCGGATTAACAAAATATAATCTAGTCTAATCTATGACAACAGCACT
>JBBRRF010000430.1:0-1942 GCA_038200885.1 Candidatus Nitrosocosmicus sp. | reverse complement strand
GTTAGTTATAGAAATCAACGATGGTTAGTAGAAATTACTAACCTGTGCTAATTACTCAAGAGATCCCCTTATTGGAATTGTTGACAATCGGCTTAAACGGTCTCAAACCGAACTCTTCTTTTAATTAAAAGATTCATTGATAACAATATAATTATTAAATTATGACTCAATCTTGCAATATAATCTGAACAGCGGTATATTTTTATACCATAAATAAGGCATTCAAACGAAGCATTTTGGGTATTCCTCCTTTTCCTCCAGCCAAGGGTACAACATCAGATATAATTTATGGGGTTGATAAAACGGTTGGAAGAGGAATATATTTTATGGAAAACGTCAAGGAAAAGATGGATATATTTTTTGACAAAAATGCTCCATCCATTGTAGTAGAGGTTATAGAATATAGAGATGGATATCTAAATATTCGTAACAGGGGAGGGAAGATAAGGGCATTCACAGAAATTACAAAAGAAAATGTCAGTTATTGTAAAGATCTGATAAATCTTGTTGATGAATTACGGCATCTAGATGGTGTTAGAGGTGGTGTCGCCGTAAGCGAAGCAGCATATATGGCCACCACAGTTCTTCAAGAAAGAACTCCCCTTACCCAAGGTATCTATAGCAATATAAAAGAAGTGATTGAACAGGGTCAATATGTTTTTGATACCATGTGGAGAGCCGCGATTCCGGCCGAGAAAAAAATAAAGGAAATCGAGGAAGGCATAATCCCTGAAGTCATTGAATCTATTAATGACTATGTGACCTTACAAAACAAAATCGATGATCTTTTAAGGTCTACAAAAGAGGAGATTTTGATAGTCTTCTCTACTTCAAATGCCTTTCACAGACAAGAACGCGCAGGATCCATACAAATTCTCAAAGAAAAATTGGTTAGCAATCCCAATGTAAAAATAAAAATGTTGACACCTAAGGACGAAAAAATAGAAGAAACTTGTAAAGAACTAGCCAACAGTTTAAATTTTCATTTTAGATTTATTAATCCATTATCTCAAGTATCGATTTTAGTAATTGATAGAAAGTATTCAATAGTTGCAGAGCTAAAGGATGATACCAAGTATACAAGTGCAGAAGCAATAGGATTTGCAACTTATTCTAATAGTTTACCCACAGTATTAACATATGCTTCAATATTTCACGTGATCTGGAAACAAGTAGAGCTGTATGAACAACTAAAAGTCCATGACAGGATGCAAAAGGAATTCATAAATATAGCCGCTCATGAATTAAGAACACCAATACAGCCAATAATTAATATAGCAAGCTTTATAAGGAATAGAACAAAAGATCAAGAACTCAGGGAATTTCTAGATATTTTAAACAGAAATGCAAAAAAATTAAAGAAACTATCCGAAGATATTTTAGACATAACAAAAATGGAAAGTGATTCTCTTATGCTTAATAAAGAAGATTTTACAATTACAGAAATAGTATCCGATATGATAAAAGATTATACAAATAATACCGCCGATAAAAACATACAAATCACATGTGTAATCCCTGATACTTTGGTCGTTCATGGAGATAAAAATAGGATAAGCCAAGTTATTTCTAATTTGATCAATAATTCAATAAAGTTTTCATCTGAAGTGGTTTCAATAACAATAAAAGCTGAAAATAAAGTAATCAATACACGAAATAAAAACAGTAAGGAAATGATTGTTATAAAAGTAAAGGATGCAGGTGTCGGAATTGATACAGATGTTTTTTATAAATTGTTTACTAAGTTTACTACTACCTCATATCAGGGTATCGGTTTGGGATTGTATATCTCGAAAAAGATTGTTGAGGCACACGATGGAGACATGTGGGCAGAGAATAACAAGAATGGTACGGGAGCAACATTTAGTTTCAGTTTGCCTATATAACGGGCCATGGATTGTAATAATATACTATTGAAATTTTAGTTGATGCTACTTTCGAT
>JBBRRF010000429.1:0-1981 GCA_038200885.1 Candidatus Nitrosocosmicus sp. | reverse complement strand
TTGCTTGGGAGGTCTGGCTCGACGGGGTTCGGTAAATTAATTTTATAAGTATAATGATCAATTGAAAAATTATTTTAGCATATAATTTGAGAAACAAAACATTAACAAGGTATTTTACAAGATATATATAGCTACGCCAAAATTTATCGGCTTTGTTGATTTAAGGGTTTTTAATTCATTGTAATGATAATTTGCAATAAACTACAACTCATTCTGTACATGCTTTAGTTTACAATTTTTCTTCTGAGTAAAATAACAATCAAAACTATTAGCATATCATTATAGTGTTCTGTCTTGCCATTCTATACCATTTAGCATATGGTCTTAAACATCTCTTAGCAAGTAGTCCCTCATGTTAAGACCAAATCTTTTGGTTCTAAAATACAGCGGTACCTTTTGTTTAAAATCATCAAAGGATGAGTATTGTTTCAGTACAAGCAGATTTTGTTTGGCTATAATCCACATCGCCTCAAGCATCACAAACTCTGGTGATGCTGTTGGGAGGTATACTGTAATGAAAGTATCCTTGTTCTCATCAAAATAATCTTTTACCTTCTTTGACCTGTAATTAGGCGAGGGATGCTTTATCCATGAAAAGATAGCATCGTGGAAACTTTGAATGAATAATCTTTAGAAAGTCAAGAAATGTATCGCTATTTAATTTATCCTACTGTCTTAATAGCAGTATTCCCTCCATACCGATGGCTCCAAACAAACATGAGTGCTTGTGTGAACCAGTTACCTTTACTATGGATCTTTTATTTTCATCAATCCAGACCCTTCTTACCAAAGTATCGTAGAAGAGAAAGGATTCATCAGTTGACATTATCGCAAACTATTTCTTTTCTTAAATATTTTTAGAGCTAGAATTTTTCTGATTTGAAGTTCTTTTGCAACCCAGAGTGAGACAAATTATGAGCTTCCTCTGATTAATATCTAATCAATAATATATTCTCA
This sequence comes from Candidatus Nitrosocosmicus sp., assembly GCA_038200885.1. Classification (GTDB taxonomy): domain Archaea; phylum Thermoproteota; class Nitrososphaeria; order Nitrososphaerales; family Nitrososphaeraceae; genus Nitrosocosmicus. The sequence goes on along the minus strand of JBBRRF010000429.1, from coordinate 1,024 downwards.
GATCCTTCATATTTTGATATATCCTAGCCTGTACTTCAAATCCACCCCAAACCAATACATGGTTTCATTTGATAAAGCATGAAAGCCTTTTATCCGCTATTCTTTAAGATAATCCCGCGAAGTACAAATACAAATACAAATCATAGCCTATATACTTTAGATCTGTCTTTATTTCTAATATTATTGAAGGGATTAAGATAGATTCCACATAAAAATTTTTAGTGTACAGAGTCGATGAATGTTATTAAATTATATACAGCCTGTTAAATTAATACATTATATTTTGTCGTGCAGATAAAAGCTGTGTTGAATAACTATGAACCATATTTGTCTAAGAATATACATAGATCGGTAAGTATACCCAACATTATTTTATAGATAGAAGGATAACGAGAAGAAAAAAATAGAAAAAGATGAATTGGCGGGAATATGATGAATTGCTAATTGTTGTGCTTACACAGATAGGTTACATTTTTAATTACATACATGGGTTACACTTTTCTGCTTACTCGTCTTGTGTATGATGGGAGTAATTAACTTTTGTAGAAACATCTCTGATGGTGTAAGACCATAGATTCCACCATGTTCTCTAGCTTCATTGTACGCTTTAACAAACATGTCATATCGTAGTTTACCTTCTTCTACATTTGGAATATCTTCTAACGCTAGAAACTCGTTCTTTACTATCTTGTTATATGTTTCTATGTTTCTATCTTTCCTTGCATTTGTGGATAGAACTTGGGTATCCTCTTATCCTTGATCTGTTTATTTTCAAGAAAATTCTCAAATGATTTGGATGTAAACTGCTTTCCATTGTCATGCATAACAGTCTTGGGTTTACCATTGACCATTATCCAGTCCTCTAGAACATCGAGTACATCTACCGATCTTTTTCTCTCAGTCCACTTACTTGCTACCTTTCTGGAACAATCATCCAAACAGCTGATGAAGTAATTCTTTGCACTAGAATTACTCAGATAGAATGGTCCAAGGATGTCCGTCTGTACCATATCGTTGGGGTTTT
>JBBRRF010000428.1:0-1998 GCA_038200885.1 Candidatus Nitrosocosmicus sp. | reverse complement strand
TGGGTGTAAACAAACACAATTTAGAAACATACTCAAAAACATTTCAGTTCATTCATAACAATAAAAGAACCAAGACAAGAAAGGAAAGATTCATGGAAATACTCTATAATTAGCAGCTGAAACATTCAGAAATAAGAGCGAATATATTTTATCATCACTTTCACCAATACCTTTACTTTCTATTTTTGTTTAGAATTAAAAAATGAGTTATCCGCCCCCGTGCCTATGGTCTGTAAAATATTGACGCAATTGAATTATCATATACTTTGAATGGTTAACTATCCTGCTATTCATTTCCAAACTATATCCTAAAAGCCCACCAATGATTGATATACTCATGATAATAATGAAGTAGTCGCCAATTAACTGAGTGTATACTTTGGCAACTACGTTCTGGTATACCAAGTATCCATAGAGTTCTTCATTTAATATGTAGGTATTAAGTGGAAAGCAAATTGTAAATGATGAAATCGCTAGGATTAATGCATAGAAAACATAGATTTTTGAATTTACATATTTTTTCGTCTGGTCTTTTGAATTCTCTGTCGGTGGTGCTGGGAGGTTGATTTTGGTAAATGCTTTCTTGATTTGCCTTTTGTTAAGTAGATAAATCATCACAAACGGTATTATATTTAATAAATAATACGATGAATACTCAAACAAGAATGGATTTGAGACAATCTGAGTTAACAGCATGATAATTACATAAATACTTGCTACTAAAAGGGTCATTTCATCAAAATCCGGATAATTTTTCAATATTCTTATAAAAAAGCTAGAAAGCAAGAATGGGAACCCAATACTATAGACCAAAAAAGCAACTAGTGGATCTGGGTTGTAATTGTAAAATTGAGTTTCTGAGAATGGTAGCGAAAAAAAATAGATAAATCCAGACAAAATCACTAAAATAAAAGCAAGATTAAGAATGAGTTGAATTTTAAGAAGGGTCAGTCCCTTCTTGTCCAGCAGGTTGTTTTTGTGATCTACCGTGCTTCTATTCTCATGATCATTTTTGTCATGATCTTGATAGGTTAAACCTCCACTATTAACAGAGCTGCCCTTGTTTGATCTTTTATTATGGAGGAGGGTCAAATCAATCAAATTATTTGTGATCCGAAGGTTACCCAGTCCAACCAACATCCACCCAGTCAACAATGTAACATGAGGTGGACTAAGAAGACCATCCAAGCCAAACTTTAGGTGCCACGAGAAATCAAACGGTCCTGCTGCAAGAATTAATACAACACCCAATAATATTAAACAATTGTCTTTTCTATGCGGATTCTTATTTGAGATATTTTTTCTAAAATTAATAAAAAAGATACTAATTACTATAAGAATTCCAGTATATACCAAGGTGTGTGGATAAGAGAAGAAACTTTCAGGCTGGTTCAAAATATGAAACGTTATATCCCAGCTGCCTCCAGAAAATGAGATAATCAGTCCAATTACGATGATTAGATTTTGATACTTGTAAAGGATACCCCTTAAAACCTGAATAGAAATAATCGACATCATTAATCTTCCATGCACATAAAAATTTGATGTGGCCAATCCGTTCCCATGAGGTCAAGTTCTCTTTTCTATTACTTTTACCACGTTATCTATTCCAAGGTCCACAATGTAGTTCCCAAGCCTCGGGCCCTTTTCTGCGTTTATTAAAATCTTGTATAATAATCTAAAGATCTCTTTGGGCTGAAGATTGTAGTTTTTTGCATTATTGAAGATTATGGTTTGCACTTCTTGGGCCAAATCGTCATCTTGAGTTTTAGCATACTCGCTCTTTTTGTTTATGGTGGATGCCAAGCTAGATAACTCAATTCCTATTTTAAATATCACTTCTTTCTGAATACTGTTCATTTCAAGTTTTATATCGGCTCTACTATCGTCGCCTTCATCATCACCTTCCGTCAACCCGTTAAAATCTCTTACCCAGTTTATTGCAAGAGTTATTTTATCAATTAGATCCTTTTTCTTGATGTCTTCTTCCTTTACCAG
>JBBRRF010000427.1:0-2003 GCA_038200885.1 Candidatus Nitrosocosmicus sp. | reverse complement strand
AATGCCAAATCCTTGTTAACTAGCTTCAGAGTAGAATGATTAGCGGCGTTGCTTTCAGAAATATATGGTTCAAAGTATAGGTTGAATGGCTTAAATTTATTGTCCTCAGAAGTATATACTATATTAATTCCCATATCTACTTAACTTGAGTCCTCCTTTATCTATGTAAACTAAAACTTGATTAATAGTGATTTTATGATGATGGAAGTAGAAAGCAACAATTCCCAAGATTATTCTATGACTAATCTTAACACCATGTTAAGTTCAAACAATATACAAACATCACAGATAATATACTATTTGTTTATTGTAATCACATCTGCATGGACAAAGTACAATCTATTCTGAGTATAGTCTTCATAGGATGATATACCAAAGATAAAAGTAATGAATGACTCTGCTCTGTTGCCTAATTCCTTGTCTTTCAATCATTTCCATACTTGTTACGCTATATTCTGCTAAACAGGTTATACAGCGATACCTTTATCATTATCTCTTTTACCATGTTTTGAAACCTGGTGGCTGATGTATGTTCGCCAAACATTCTTTTGATAGATGAAAATACTGTCTCAGCCATCCATCTGTGTCCATACTTCCTTTTCTTCTCCCACTTCAGTCGATCCTTTGTTTGTCATATCGCTTCCTTGTTCCTTAACCTGTAGTTCTTTGGCGAAACAACAGAGTTCTTTCTTACCTTTATACCCGGTTTGATCTTTTTACCCTCCAGATATTGAAAGTTTGTGTTTGAGTCATATGCTCCATCTGCTAAAACAGATTTTATCTTTGTGGTGTTTGGTTCTCTGCTGCCTTTGGAACTATCCAGAACATGGTTTACCAGTTTCCTTAACATTTTCCCGTCATGTATCTTCTCATCGGTTACCTCTAGAGCAAGGATTTCTTTGGTCTTTATATCTACTGCTACGTGGATTTTGAGAGAGCCTATTTTATTCTGTACCTTCCACTTTTCATTCATCCACTGACCTCTGTTTGTTACCTTGATACCGGTGCTGTCTATTGAAACTATGATGTAATCCTCATCCTCATCCTCATCCTCAACTGTCTTGTCTCTTTTAATATCGATGTTTAACCTGTTGATTCTTTTACAGATATGACCATAACTGGGTGGATTAGCAGGTAAAATTTTCCCCGTGGCTTTGATTATTCCTTCTGTTTGTCTGTAAGGAAGGCGAAATGAGTAACGGATGTAGCCTATAACAAGAATGAAAGAATTAGGAAATACAAAGGGTTTACCTTTCTTACCTTCATTCATCTTATCTAGTTCATAACCCCACGTATCGAGAAAATCATACGAGAAAAGAATCTCACCACGTCTAACTAATGAGCGGTTATAAGAATGCCAGTCAATCATGGAAAGGGATAGTCAAATCTAAGCTAAATATTTTGAGTAAGGCGACAAAGCAGAATGACTCTAATTTTTGTGACTTACAGAATTATCTGTACAATGTAATCAATTTTAGGTAATGTTATTTAATAATATGTAACAAAAGAACTGAATAGTGTTCAACAACCTTACTTGGTAGACTTTGATTTTTCTTCTTAATGGTTCTTATCTAGACATATGTTAATCATCTTAACTAAGAGTCTTATTATCGATTTTTTTATTACTACACTTATAGGGACATGGTTTTTGCTATTGATGAACTCAAGAATGTAGACGATCCTAATTCTAGTTATTTTGAACATTCTATTGTATCACGATTCAATGAATTGAGGTTTTGTCATTCAAATGCTAGAGTAAATAAAATAGAGAAACAGATTTAATAAAATATAAAAAAATTGTGAAAAAACTAACTTACAGAGATTTCTCTTTCTTTGTAGATGGCTTTGATTTAGTTTTGGTTATAGTCTTTTTGACCACTGGTATATCGTTTGTTCCACTTTTTACAGGTGTTGCTTTTGTTGCTTTTGTTGCTTTTGTTCCACTTTTTACAGGTGTTGCTTTTGTTGCTTTTGTTGCTTTTGTTCCACTTTTTACAGGTGTT
>JBBRRF010000426.1:0-2052 GCA_038200885.1 Candidatus Nitrosocosmicus sp. | reverse complement strand
GGAACACAATATAAGGCGTGTTACAAAGCTAAATTCATTTCCATAATTGCAGTGGATGAATAGTAGAATGTTGATGAAGGATTAGAGACTTGACTTAGTCCTGAGTAGGCACATTTCTTATATTCTTTGACATGGGATTTCCTTTTCAGTGGAAATGAAGTATTTCCTGTAATTAAACTTACCATATATAATAATAATTAAGAGATTGAGAAAATCTTAGGTTAATTGATCAAGACACACTTGGTGGCTCGATGAGAATTACCAGATAGATGAAGTCTTAGAATTTGTTAAATATTATTAAATAGGGAGATCTATTATATTATTCATATTCCTAAATCAAAAAAATGACGATAGCAAAACGTCGGGCAAAGACAATGTCGAATCCAATAGAAAAGGGAAATATGCGACTTCCACTGAAAATCGTAGGTTAGTGTGGGAATATATTGTATGGCCGCTAATTCTAAAGATTAACAGAAATTATTTTACTCCAAGTGAATACCATATAATCAGAGACAAAGTTTCGGTAGAAAAAAACATTCCTACTTCAAAGGTGTCCGGAGGACTGGTATCACTATTGCTTAAAGGAATTCTCACTCAAGATAAGAAATATTATTCAATTCATTACAAATTAATTCCCTATTTGAGAATAAAATCACAGCTGGATTACGGAACTGTATTAAGAGAAATTTGTTCTAAAAAATGACTAGATGTGGTCTATACTAATAATTCTCTCATCTTTGCAAATGATTTTTACACCTTCTCCTTCTCTGCTTGTTCATTAGTCAATTATTACCATAACATGGTTGTAATCTATTCGTAATAAGAAAAGGCTAGGGGTCGACCCTCTTATATTAAAAATCTGTTACAAACTTGGTTTATCCATCCTCAGATAACAAAAGTAAATACTATGAGTAATATTATAATATGTCACATCCGATCTCTTTCAAGTCTCATTAATACGTGATAAGTCAAGTATCTTAATTTAAATCAACATTCGTTATTATAACATGCTTAATTTACGTTGTATAACAGGTACTAAATAATTCAATGTTGATGAAAGATTAGATACTTAACTTACAAGATGAAAAGACATAGTGAAACTAAAATTCGTTTATGCAAGTATATGAGCCGGGGTCATAAATCATTTTAACGTTAGGATCGTCATCAGTGTCAAATATACCAACATCCTATCATGTATTTGATCATTCTTGGATCACATGTCTTCTTTTATATCTTAATGTTGTAATAGACAAATCTGGTACAGCAATACGGATACCATTACAATACCACGCACCTTATCATATCCTCTTACTGTACTGGATCTATTCTGAATACGGACTTGATATGCTCTATCAGAGGTTCTATGGATATACATCTCCTTTAATATATGACCTGTCCTAGCGCTGACTGATAAAAATCAAAAAGTTTCAGCCGTTCTTCGAATGTTTTCCTGTATCTTCGTACAGGACATACAAGCTAAAATCCCTTTTTGATGCTTGATTCATACAATTCATGGTCGTCATATGCGGGGTCTGTTATACCACCATAAAATTTATTTTTTTTATGATTTCAGAAGAAAGACCTGACGTCGGTATAGGTATCGGTATCAGATCCGGATAAACCTTATTATCCGGTACATTGGCCTTAGTAACATCTTCTGTCAAAGGTACAATGATAGAAGAAGGATCAGTTACAAACCAAGTGAAGTTTGTATCCAAATATCAATCCCCTAGTGACTAAAACCCCATCTTGCATCTGTATCAATACCAGGACATGGAACTACCCTTTTCTTCATGAATGACACATACCAAACCTTCTTTTGATCAGTAAGGTACTGTCTATTGCAAGGATGTGAGGCTTGACCAGATCTTCAAAAACAAACAGATTTCCCATTGTTGTTACCCCTCTCTTTCTCTTGATATCGGTAGAGGGGGTCTTTAACTTTAACCGTCTTTCAAAGGTTCGTCTACTTGGCAGGTAATAAACAGATAATCCGCAGGCTTTCATCACCTTTCTATTATAGGGCAAATCCAAGGAAAGAAAACGATCGTG
>JBBRRF010000425.1:0-2063 GCA_038200885.1 Candidatus Nitrosocosmicus sp. | reverse complement strand
GATGCGGTAGAGGGGTATGGAGCCTCTTTAACGATTCCAAACAGTATTGACAAATCGGAGAATTCAAAGCCTGTTTATCGCATATTCTACGATAATTCCAAGTCTGTAGGTGTAGATGGTGTAGTAGTTGGAGGAAATAGATTGGATATTTTAAAAGAATTACGATCTAAAGATAATGAAGGCCTCCCGATTTACTCGCCGGGTATCATTACACAGGGCGGAGACATCAAAAGCGCACTTGAAGCTGGTTCTACCTATTTAATTATAGGGAGAGCGATAGTCAATTCTGATTCACCATTGAATAAGATTAAGAACATTCATGATTTAATAAAAGATCTAGATTATTAGGATCAATGATATACAATTGCTTTGTAACTTAGTAATTTCCTAAGAAACTAAACACCATCAAGAAGGGAACATCTTCTATCACCTTTACACTATTCTCCTTTGCGAGCTTTAGTCCTAGGGCCAGGGCAACAACATTCTTCCCGGCTAAATTTAACATTGACGAGGATTTCAATAAACTTGCAGCTTCTTCTTCATTAATCTCTTCATCATGAAAATATTCTTTTGATATGTTTATCGTAAAATCGCCCTTGTTAATCACTTTACCCACCAGGTCGAGATCACAAATATTGATCATATACGTTCCTTGATACTTTATCCTTCTTAGCGCATATTTATTGTCCTGATTCATGACAAATCTATCTCTTATATTGAGATAATATATCATTGATTATATTTCTACCCAAAAATCTAGATAAACACAAAGTAATAATTATAGTCCAATCAAAAAAAATTAGTGACTGTTGACAAGAAGGAAAATGATAATAATATTAAGAAAATTAATAAAAAAGGAATCATCTTAACCAGTATTCTAGTAATAGGTATTATAGGCGCTAGCTTTGTTGTTTGGTTTCTACCATCCGAAAATGTACAAAATAGTGGAATGAGTAACATGACCATTACATATTTGGATCCAAATGATACATTAACCTCGGTCAATAGTCAATTTTTACTATTACAAAACGAAGTTCAAAATCAAATTAATGATGCTAAAGCAAATACTGCCAATAAGACATACATTAACGATGTCATTAGTGTCTCGATCATTCAAAATAATGAATTAATGAAGACCCTGCTAAACGGACAACCGAATCAAACGTTAATGCCAAACTACGTTGAATTAATGAATAATCTAAAAGACTACTCTGTGTATTTGCTAAACGTCAAGAATATTACATCAAACTCGCTCAATATGAGCCAGGACTTGAAAAATCTAGGGAATATTTCAGTAATCCTTAAATAAAAATAAAAAAGGATTGTTTATAAAGAGTATTTTCAAACCTTTACAAAGATGCGACTTCTCGAATATCAAGGAAAAGAGCTATTTAATCACTCTGGTATAAAAATACCAGAGTCTATTCTAGCTGAAAGTGTGGAAGATGCCCGAATTGGATCTCAGAAACTAGGTTTTCCGTTTGTCTTGAAATCTCAACTAACAGTTGGTGGTCGAGGCAAAGCCGGAGCAATTCAAAAATGCAAGGATTCCTCCGAATTAGAAACAAAGTTTAATGAATTATTGAAAAAAGAAGTAAAGGGCGAATTGCCCAGAGGTATCCTCTTAGAGAAAATGGTGGATATTGTAAAAGAAATCTATTTGTCTATCTTCTTAAATCGGAGCAAACGCTGTTTCTCGATAATAGCTTCATCAGAAGGGGGGATTGATATTGAACAAACTGATAATAAAATAATCCAAGATATCTCTATTGACGGCATATCGGGAGAGTTAGCGAGTACTATCGCATCAAATTTGAATATCCCGGATGAATTCAAAAAAAGTTTTGTCAACCTATTGTTGAATCTCTTTAACGTAGTTGTAGAGAAGGAGGCCGAACTTGCCGAAATAAATCCTCTTGCTATCATCTCTGATGACTCTTTAATCGCCTTGGACGCTAAGGTGATCATAGATGATAACGCTCTCTTTAGGCACGAGGATTTACAAAAGTATCTACATCTAAGCGATTTGGAAAAACAAGCCGCTAAAAATGGATTCTCTTTTG
>JBBRRF010000424.1:0-2072 GCA_038200885.1 Candidatus Nitrosocosmicus sp. | reverse complement strand
TTCTTATGATAGCTAGAACCTTTCTCCCTGGCACAGTGATTATAATATTAGGAATTATAATCACGTTGTATAGTCGGTACCACCCTTTAATCAAAAATATGAGAGCAAAAGCAGATCTAGCCAAGATATGTATGTGTTCTATTTGTAATCATAAGAAATCAAAGAGTTGCCTAGATTCTGGTTGTCATTGTTGTATCATTATCAAAGAAGGCACTGTTGTCGGTCATCATAATAGTCCCTTACAATAGTTATAAGATTGATCGAACATTTAATTTAATAGATTGTGCAATTGATGGATTAATAATCTATGACTCCGATAATATTTTTTTAATCGTGTACCTTTAATTGGATACGTTCGAAATAATCCATCCTTTTGGATAATTTAAAAACAATCCTTCCTCCGATCAATTGATACCAAGGTAGAGATAAATGAAGATCGAAAAAGAATATCTGTTGAGTAAACCTTGATAAAACCCTAAACAAATTTCCTCGGGTTTCAGAGAGATTTGTGGATAATCGGTCATGCACAGGGCTGTCCACGTGGAATATTGAACAAAACTTGTTCATATTGTTAGGCATATCCACAAAGATGACAACTAGAACACTTAACGGGAGTTGACCAAGATATGAAATTCGTCGTTGTGCAACTTATTTACCTTTAAATAACTTTTTAATTTGAAATTTTTACATCTATCCATCAATGAGGAGATTTGCAATAGTGTCTTGAAGTTCAAGCGGAATAGGTTTTGAAACATCTTTGATGCTAGCAAGACAGGGATTCACAACATATGCGACGATGAGGGATTTACAGAAAAGTTCAACCTTGAGATCTATTGCTGATAAAGAAAAAATTCCCTTGAGATGTGTTCAACTTGACGTTACAAACGATATGTCGGTTAAACAGGTTATTGAAACTATAGTAAATGAGTCTCACAAAATGGCTCTGTTAAATTAAGGTGATTTTTCAAATACTTCCCAGTATTTCATATCGATTAAGATGAACCATTTCAGATCAAAAGGTCGTAAATCATGCTCAAAATACAAGGAATCTTGTCGGTATTGTCTCGTTTAGTCCAGTGACAACTCAAATTGCTCTTTTTCAAATGCTTAAGTTAGCAGAGCCCATAAAATAGACATCCTGATTAATAACGCAGGATATGGGTTGTTTGGTGCTCTCGAAGATCTTTTAATAAATGAAATTTAGTTGCATTTTTGACGTAAATTTTTTTGGATTGATACGGGCTATACAGGCAGTATTACCCATAATGAGAAATCAGAGCTCTGGAATAATTGTCGATATAAGTTCCGGCCTTGGTCGTTTTGGTATCGCAACTAGTTCAGCTTATGGGAGTTCAAAATTTGATATAGATGGATTAACTGAATTCATTTCCTATGAGTTTGAAGTATTTGGGATTAGAACTATACTTGTAGAACCGGGGATAGTCAAAACTAACTTTATTAAATCTACAGTAATAGGACAAAAATCTACGGACCCTGATTCACCTTATTTTCAATTTACGAATAATATGGATGAGGGGATGAAAAAATTAATTGAGAGTGTTGAGAGCCCTGAACATGTTGCCATGGTTGTACTTGATGCTATAAACGACAGTAATCCAAAGTTGAGATATCTTGCAGGCAAAGATGTTGAACAGATTATGGAAATAAAAAACAATGTATCAGATGAAGATTTTCACAATTTGATTAAGAATATGAGTAACTAATTATGCCGGTCTTCGAAAGCTCGTTGACAGAATACTATGGTAAGAATCTAAATGAATCTTTAATTTGTTGAAACTCTTTATACATTTCTGACACTTTTGACTGTGGACCCATGAAATTGACATGATACAATTGATCATTATAGACAACATAAGTATCCACTTCGAAGGTCCCGAGATCTTGTGCAAGGAATGTCAACTCTTTGGCAGGCTGATCACCAAGTCTGGTGTAGTTATTCCCAAGTAACTTTACATTCAAGTTTCCATACATTGATGATGGATCTTCAAAGGAACTTATCTTATCAGCGACTAATTTGTCCAAGAAATCTGCTGGTAATGACTTATTGTCTT
>JBBRRF010000423.1:0-2074 GCA_038200885.1 Candidatus Nitrosocosmicus sp. | reverse complement strand
GTTTGTCTGTAAGGTAGATGAAAAGAATAACGGATGTAGCTTATAACAAGAATGAAAGATTAGGGAAAGTGAATGGCTTGCCCTTTTTGTTATTGTTCATCTTTTCCAGCTCATAACCCCAACTATCGAGAAAATCATAGGAGAAAAGGATCTCACCTCGTCTAACTAGCGAGCGATTATAGGAATACCAGTCAATCAAGAAGAATAAATTGGTTCATTCCCAGCTAAACAGGTTGATTCAGGCTACAAAGCATGAGCATATTGTTGTTGTTATATTTAACAGTCCGATCTTATAAGAATATATTAAATAACTTCTGGGGAAAATAAAATTAAATCGCCAATCCTGGCTTATAAAAATAATATCTTGTAAAAACTACTTATTACAATTATCTCAAAAATCACGGTGGACCTTGCCTAAGATATAATTTGTCAACATCACCTTTGAAACAACCAAGGGTATAAGGAAATTCGTTATTGGCATGGTAATGATATGTTTCCTTTACTTCTTTTACTATTCCACCGTCAGATATTATTGGTAGGGTTGCATTTCCAAAATGACCATGACATTCATCAAGTTCATTATTTGATATGTATGTTTGATTTGCATCATAAGGACCATATATACCAAACCCATCAAGCGCAATTCCTATCAACGTCGAGTGGCCATAATCATCGATTGAATTTTGGTTATTCAATATGCACGGAGATAAATGATGGTAATGATATTGACCATTTTTCTGCGGATGTCCTTGACAACGATCAAAGAGTTCATTTGATACTGCATCTCGTAGATCCGCGTCAAGAGCATTAAAAATAGCAGCTCCACTTAGGAATATACCAATAGTTCCCATAGGTAGACAATTCGGTTCAGAAGCTATTTCTGGATTCAGTGGAATTTCATAATCAAAATTATTGGCTAATATTGAATTCGGATTTTTATCATAAATAAAGGCTTGAGAGCTATGATTAATAGGATATATACCTGTAGTATGATTTGGGATACCGTCTCCTTGTAATTTTAGTTCACTATGGTTTAAGAGTGGAATAATAGCAAATGCAGAATTATTCCATTTTACGGATCCCGGAACCAATGGTTTTTTGGACAAATCTATAATATCATTATCCACCCACGGACGGTCTAAAGCTTCTCCCATCTTTTCAGCATTGCAGGAATAAAGTGTATCTTTTGCTGGATAATCTAGACTTCGGTTATCCATGGCTCCAATCAGAAGATTGGATGCATTAGCAGACAGTAATTTATTACCAATATTTCCAGAAGACATATTGTTGTTATCATTAGAGTCTTGAAAAATAGAGAATGCAATAACATCACGATCATTCATCGTGTTAAATCCAAGACTAAAAGATGAGATATTGGTAGTGGCGATTAGTACTAAAAGTGACACTATTGGAACTATCATTATAATATTTGATCTCGAGTATATCCATCAAAGTAATATTATTGAATATAAAAATGTTATCAAAAAGATGAATAGTAAAATCCTTTTTATTCAATTAAATTTTGAATTATGGTTTGTAATTTAAATTTAAAATCCAGCTTAGAAGAAACAAATTCTGTTTAATTTATACATCTCAATCCTAGAAAACATTTCAGTTCCTGTCTAGAGTACATTTTCAATAGATTTCTGATTGGCTCCCACTTGTATTTGGTTACATACGTAGCTTATTCAATCTACGTTATTGTTAGACAGAAGCGTTCCGTTATTTTAAGCATTTGACTAAACTGAAATTAGAATCAGTCCCAATTTAAACCAACTAATTTTGACATGAATTCTTGTACGTTTTCTATACCATTTCATATATGTTCCTAAACTGTCCTCAGTAAATAGTTCCTCATATTTGGACCAAACCCTCTAGTTCTGAAATATTTAGATACCTTCTCCTTAAAATCCTCAAAGGATGAGTAATATTCCAGTACAAGCAAATCTTGTTTGGCCATATTCCACACCTCCTCAAGCATCATAAACTCAGGGGATGCTGTAGGTAGGTACACTGGAATAAGACTATCCTTATTCTCTTCAAGGTAATCTATTACCCGCTTGGATTCATAGTG
>JBBRRF010000422.1:0-2102 GCA_038200885.1 Candidatus Nitrosocosmicus sp. | reverse complement strand
CATATCTTGTCTGGAATGGTTATGATAGTGGGATGAGTGGTATTTCTTACTCCATCTTCTTTCTTCTGAACACAGGTCACAGTTTACCAAGAAAGAAAAGTAGCTATAATCATATCGAATTTTAGGATAGGCTCTAAGTAATCAAAACTTATTTTCAACTCTGATTAAATATTTCTCTAAAAGACATATACCGTTAAGTAAAAACCGAAACTAACTGGATGAATGTTTTTGTGTAGTAGTATAATCAATAAATAAATTTCTAACTGGTAATATTCATGGGTCATATTTCCTGTATTTAATATTAAAGTATAAGATTTATTTACAGAATGTTATAATGACTAATAATTTCATTGGTGTTGAAAAAACTACAAAAAGTTTTTTAGATAAACTACAAAATAATCCCGGTCCCCCTATTTACAAATTATCGCCTAGCGATGCTCGAAATGTATTATCAGGTCTTCAATCGGTACCAGTTGCAAAGCCTGCAGCTGATGTACAGGATCTCTCCATCTCTGGCAAATCAAATGAAAAAATAGATATTCAAATTATAAGACCGTTCAATAGCGGCGATAAAACCCTTCCGGTTGTGGTCTATTTTCATGGTGGCGGATGGGTTTTAGGAGGAATAGATACTCATGACAGGCTAGTAAGAGAATTGACCAACTCCATTAATGCTGCAATTGTATTTGTTAAATATAGTAGATCTCCTGAAGCTAAATATCCAAAAGCTCTAGAAGAAGATTATGATTCAATAAAATGGATTTCAGAAAATGGTAACTCATTGAATTTAGACTCATCTAGAATGGCTGTCGTAGGAGACAGTGTTGGCGGCAACATGGCAACTGCTGTTGCGATGCTTGCCAAGGAGCGTCAGGGACCAAAAATTCTTTATCAGGTCCTTTTCTATCCGGTTACCGAAGCAAATTTTGATACCGAGTCATATCAATCTTTTCAAGAGGGTTACTTTTTGACAAGAGAAGCCATGAAATGGTTTTGGGAAAGTTATGTTTCAGATAAAGCCGATTTGAAAAAACCCACAGTTTCTCCATTACTATCTTCAAGAGAACAGCTCAATGGTTTACCACCAGCTCTTGTAATAACAGGCGAGTTTGATGTATTAAGGGATGAAGGGGAAGCTTACGCACATAAGTTGATGGAAGCTGGAGTAAACGTAACTGCATGTAGATATCAAGGCACCATTCATGATTTCGTAATGTTAAACGAAATTGCAGATACGCCAGCAACAAGAGGTGCAATTGAACAGGCATCTGATAAACTAAGAAAGGTATTATGGGAAAGAGAATAGACATTGTAGATACTGTTTGGTCAATTTTTTTTGACCATACCATTTCTCATCATATACTGAAGAAATACGATTGTTTTCAATAGAGTTTTGTCACATCTCATAAAGTACGTATATCTATTTAGAAGACTAGATAGAACATGTTACTAACATTAGTGTTATTATTTTCAATATTTTTGTAGTGGCCTAATGTAGTTGTATAAAGGATATAATGGGATTGGATCGGATTTGATTGAAATGGTGTAATACCCGTAAAGTTGGCTAAATTGATCTATATATTCATATTCAGAATTCCATTTGTTGATGTCTGTCTGTCTGTCTGTCTGTCTATGAATGTCATTTTTCAAGTTTTTCAAACAAGATTGAAATCGACTTGATGAATTTATTAAATATTAAGACAACAATTAGGTAGAGAACATATTGGATAAAGTACAAAGTTAATCACGTTGAACCTCACATAAAAGAAAGTAACTACATTAGAGATATTGTTTTTGGTTTTGGTGATGGAGTTAATACTTCTTTAGGAATAGTAGCCGGCATAGGTGGTGCCTCTGTGGGTGTGGATATAGTCATTTTAGCTGCGGTAATAGGAATGTTTACGGGTGCTAAAGCCATGGCAGTACAAAATTATCTTGCTGTTAAATCCCAAATAGAGAGTTTACAATCCGAAATCAAAAGAGAAGAATATGAAATTGAAAATACTCCCGAGGAGGAAAGAAAAAAGATAGAAGAAATTTACAAGTCCAAAGGGTTTGTCGGTGAAGAATTGAATATGGTTGTAAATAAGATTACATCCAAT
>JBBRRF010000421.1:0-2104 GCA_038200885.1 Candidatus Nitrosocosmicus sp. | reverse complement strand
TAATTACGCAAGAGATCTAACATACTAGATTCCTATCAAAAAATGAAACCCATTCACAATTTTCCAAATCTGTATGGGAATAGCTTTGATTAAACCTACCAAAAGCGAAGGACAGGAGATACGTCTAGAAGAGAACAGACTGATGAATTTTACAATGATGTGGATGCAAGCATGTAGCAAGTATTCTAGATTTTGTCTGCAATCACGAGTATATTGTTACTTATAAAAAATACTTCTCAATTGAGGAATCAAAAAGACCAGAAGAGAAACAATCAGAACCAATGGAATGGAGTTTGAAAATACACTTGAGAATATAGAACGCTATTTGGATAATAATGATTGGATTCTCGCGAACTATTGGTTAAGGCGTGCGGAGAAAGATTATGAAAAATCTTACTTGGTAGAAGTAGAAAAACCATGAGCCCTAGACTTTGTTACTAATTGGTTTTTTTCAAGAAATATGCACATTGATGACCAATAGGCATATTTATCTTCCTCATTTAGTAAGGAACTGTCAATACTGTCCGACTGTCAAATCGTTGTCTAAAACGTAACAAACTAAGCACAAAATGACTAGAAAGAGTACAAATTTCAATTTGACAGTTGTTTGGACAGTTAATAGAATACTGTCAAAAATTTGATAAAAAGCTGGATAGTTGCCATCGTTCTTGGAGTATGAAATTGAACCAGGTTGTTAATATAGTAATGCAGTTAGTGGTTTAAACTTGGCTGTAAGATTAAGTGACAAATTAGTAGAGAATAAATCCCTGATTGATATGTTCCAATACCATATGACTTCATCACCTGAGGCCGTATTACAAAATATTCAGAAATGGATCGGTGAAAAGAATGAATTCTCGGTATCACAACTTTCCAATCCTAAGGCTCACTTTACCATTCAGCTTTCACCATACGAGTCGAATGTAGTTCTACCCATTACTGTAGCATTCCCCAAAGGCTTGGATAAATTAATCTTTGGATGGAATTGGGTATTAGAAGACATGGATTCAAAAGCATATAAAGCAATAACAGACAATCGCAGAAAAGAGAATATCATCATATCTTTACAAAACAAAAGTAGGGAAAGGAATTTAATCCTTCAAGGAAGTCCTGATGCGTATAACCTATCCCAACTAGCAATTCATAGACTGTTACCAGCGATTGAACTTACAAGAGACTATTTTAGAAATATTATCATGGACCTAATATACATGTGGGCATTTGTAATGCTCCAATTTGAAAAACACGATATGTCTAGAGCAGGTTTTAATCCCGCTGACTATATCTAACCACTATTCCTTCAATTGAAGGATTTCTCAATGCGTGAATAAACTCTTTAACAATGTCACTTATGCTTTCCAATCCTACTTTTGGATCTTTCACAATCCTTTAGATTCTGTAATCATTTAAAACAACTCTCAATTGATGTTTTCTAGACTGTATCCTATTACGGACTAGTATCTACCCTTAGGATGTTAGCCGTCGCCAAAACTTTTGAAACTTAAGGAAGAGAATGTATGAATGTCATTTTTAATTGGACTCTTCCCAACCGCATTGAGTGTGCCTATTTGTATCCTCATAATCATGTGTGAATAATGAGGACCGGCCTTCATTGATCCAATGAGTTAAAAACTATGATATTAGCCTCTGTATGGATTTTCGTATCAGACAGAAGCAAGCGTGAATCGAGATAGCATGAATCAGCAAATGAGAGAAAATGCGGTCTTTTAGAATAAGGATAACAACCTATCATCAATACTTAAAACTGTCTCACTATACATGGTATATCGCTTAGAATATTCCTCGCCGTATTGTGATACATATGATTTGGCACTCATAGGTTGTATTGTTCTTGCGAGTAATGCTATGAATCTCTTTATGTCTTTATCTTTTCTCAATATTGGTGTATAGATAATCTTGTTCAGTAGTATCCGGAAATAATGTGGAATACTTAACAGGTATTTTGAGTGGTCTAAATATAATTTTGCATCGGTGTAATCGCCCCCTAGATATGCCAAACAAAAATCAAAGAAAAGATATTCGGGTGGATAGTAGTTATGGATATTTCTAGTGAGACCCAATACCTGTTGCAAAAATATAGCCT
>JBBRRF010000420.1:0-2105 GCA_038200885.1 Candidatus Nitrosocosmicus sp. | reverse complement strand
GCATGTATTAAAAAAGCAGATGACCAAGGTAATTAAAGAAGTTAAACCTGATATCATTCATGCTCATAACATTTTCTCAGCAAAAATGGTTAGTGAAATTGATACTTTTCCATTAGTTTACGACAATCATGAGTATTGGTCGATATATTTGAAACGGCAATTAGAAGCGGAAGAAAACTTAAATAAAAATATAAGATCATTCCAGAAGAAGTATCCTTCAGGGAATTCATTAAAAAATGCTATCCGATATAATCTTCATAAAAGATATGTTAAGATTTGGTCAGATTTAGAGATTGAATTGATAAAGAATATACCCACTATAACGGTGTCAAATACAATTGTAACTGATCTAAAAAAAATAGGAAAGAAAGTATTTCTAGTTCCTAATTTTCCTTTATTTAAAGAAATTAATTGGATTCCACAGCCAAATTATCATCAATCGCTCTCATCTGTGTATGCAGGGGTTGAGCCAAAAGGACCTGTAAAATCCTTGCATAGGAATCTGGAAGGATTTGTTGATATATTTGAAAATGATTCTATCGGCCAGTTATTTGTAATAGGGCAGAATGAACCTCCTACCAAAAATGTACATTATAGAGGATTTTTAGATAGATCTGAAATGTATAGAGAGATGCAAAATCATTCAATAGGTATAATCCCATTCAAAAAACATTGGTCGCATTTATTTATAAGTCCAAATAAAGCTTATGAATACGCACATGCGGGATTATTTGTTCTAAGCACAGATGGATTTGTTCCTATATTTGAAACTATGCAAGGTCATTGCATATCTTTTGTAGACTATTCTGATTTAGTGAACCAATTAAACTATATGACTAATAATTTAGAGGAATTATATTCTAGACGATTGAAAATTTATGAATTTGCACGCAATAATTTGTTGTGGGAAAGATATGAAAATAATATATTTGAATCCTACAAATCAAGTTAGCTTTTATCTATGAATTCTATCTTTATCCTGTTGAAATAAATATTGACCTAGCCTATTCATTAAATACATTAATGTTTGGCTATTGGCCACATCTATAATTTTATATTAGCACAATTATTCATCTGCCTTTTTTGTTATATATATGACCTCTCTAGTTGTTTGCTGAGTTAAGTGTCTCATACTTCATCAACATTCTACATCACTCCACTGCAACTATAGAAATGAATTTAGCTTTGTAACACATATTCTATTCCGTGCCATATCATCCTCTCAGACTCGTATTATCCGGTCAACAGAAAAAGGAAGTACTTTCGTTCATGAAAAGTACCCGTGATAAAGAAGAATACAGAAGGGCATACGCTGCTAAACAAAAGATAAAAGCAATGCCATACAGGACCATAGCAAAGGACATCGGTGTCAATTACCGTAATGCGTATGACTGGATTGATAATTACAGGAAATATGGTCTAGATGGTCTAAGGAACAAGAGAAAAAATGGAGGTAGAAAACTGGTGATATCTACTGCGAAAAACAGGGAGTTGATAAAGGACATTAGATCTCTTGCGTAATTAGAATGAATTAACACCATCAACTAACTGACATTATTATCCTGTTCTAAGCAGGATTCATTATCCTGTACTTCTTCAACCTGCAGATGACATGTTCTATCGCTATCCTCTTTATGGAATGATTCCTGTTGTACTCTTTTTGCTGTACAGAAAGTTTACAGTCCTTTTCCTTTTTGATAGGTAAGGATGATATTTGTTCGGGAAAGTCTTTCTCAACTCCAAAGAATCCACGGTCAAACATGTTTACTACATCCTTGGGAATATCAGGATGATTCCTTTTATAGACATTGTAATCATGCTTTCTACCTGTCTGTCTACGTTTTATCTTGTAGATTATCAGACCCTTTTGGTTCGCTGAGTATAGGTTCTTTACGGTGTGTTTCTTTCTCTTTCCACCAGAGTAGTACAGTCGTCTTCTTAACCTGTTCTTGTTCTTTGGCCTTGGTATCTGCTGCTCCGTACAGTCTATAAAGGACATAAACCCTGGAAAGTACGCCTCTACCTCTTCTTTGGTCTTTAATCATTTGGTTACGTTGTATAGTTTCTGAGGAATTGGCAGGCATTGCCTTATCAGTTCTTCAATC
>JBBRRF010000419.1:0-2118 GCA_038200885.1 Candidatus Nitrosocosmicus sp. | reverse complement strand
TGGAATATTACTCATCCTTTGAGGATTTTAAGGAGAAGGTATCCAGATATTTCAGAACCAGAAGGTTTGGTCTAAATATGAGGAACTATTTACTGAGGACGGTTTAGGAATATATATGAAGTGGTATAATAGAGATTATAGACGGAGATACTCCTGATATTCATGCTACGGGTGGAGAAATACTAACCATCAGGTTTGCACTAATAGATGCTCCTGAGAGAAATGAGCCAGGTTATAACGAGGCCAAAGATTTTGTAACGCAACAATGCTTGGAAAAAATGCAATAGTAGACCCAGACAACAATCAGGATCTTTCCTACAACAGAATAGTAGCAGTTGTTTACTGTGATGGCGTCAATATTAATGAAGCCATTCTTGACAGTGGTTTTGCAACTATATATCAATCATTTTGTAACATATCGGAATTTGCATCCACTGTTTGGGCACAAAACTATGGTTGTTCGAGATATCAATAGTAAAAAGGTTTAGTCACATCTCTAAAATTTAGAGTATTCTAGAGTCAACAAGTCGGATCTACAAACTTTACTGAATTTATACCTTCATTTTCCCCTTCCGACTCCAGCCTAACAGAATCTGGATCAGGATCAAACTCTGATACTTCTGGAATACCTAGGTGCCCAGACGGATTTCATCGTAGTCCAAGTGGTGATTGTGAAAGAGTAACAGATAATTCCAATGACGAAGATACTGGCGACGAAGATGGGGAAGATTAACTATGTAGATTAATTATCCAAATATACCAATAATCTAATTTTTGTAGATTAAAAGGTTTTATCATTAACTGAGGTTTGGCGTCTGACTCAATAACTTGTGATACGTATTGTTCACCATCTAGATCTGTAGATTTTCCGTCAGAATTTTCAAAATCTGATTTTAGAGTGGATAATAATTTCGCTGTAATAATTCCTCTGGGTGTCGATGAATTTATTCGCTCTAAATACAAGTTCCAGTAATTAAGATCAACTTTGAGATTTAGGTTTGGAATTAGATCCTACCAATATCTAGTACACATAGCAAAACATGCCCCTAAACAATCAGGGGAAGACACATCAGGAACAAAATGTTTGTCAAACTCAAATGGAAGTGTACCTCCCTTCAACAAATTTCTGATAATTTACTTATATTTTAACTCTTCTCCACAATAAAATAGTAAAATATTACATCGAACCCTAATATATGGTCAAATTTATCGCGTGGCCCGTGGGGATTAAGTTCCAAGTGATAGTAAGGTTCCAATACTTGATCAATAACGTCTATTTATATAACACTAAAATAATTAAACAGCTGGTCAGGCTTAGAATCCATTAGGTACATGATAACGGTCGAGATTTTTATTGATCATGAGATCATTGAAAATTGTCAAAGACAACCACACTCCAATATCTTCCAGAAGTAGAAAAGTGGGCTTATCAAATAAACCTGTGAAAATTTGTTTTCACTAATGCTCTTATAATAAAATGCCTCCTTAATAATATAAAGAGCTACTTTTGGCCATTCTGATAACATTGTTGCTTCTGTTGACCTTGGCGTCTCAAGACCGTGCTGTTCGATGTTTTGTTCATTGATGGTAAAAAAACAATTCATTATTTCTCCGCTATCATTGTTTATTAGGACCGGATTGGAATTACTTGACAATAACATAACACCCGGAATTTTTATTGGCTTTCCATTTTGTAAAATGGCGATAGTTTTTTCTAACGTAATACCTAACCCTATGCTTGCATTTTGAATGTTATGTTCTTTGATTATTTTTGCTGCAGTTATCCAATCAAATGCTTTTAAAGATTTAGTCTCTTCTATATCATTAGTGCGAGCATATTGATTACTATCAGTATTAAATCGATCTGACAATGCTCTTATACTTCCCTCCACTCAAGTTGACCCTTTTAACATGATTACAAGACTTAAATTTGATATGACTGTTTTTTCTTAAATTAAATACTAGATTGTGTCTAATTACAGTAGATCTCTTGCGTAATTAGCACAGGTTAGCATGGTCTTTTGGCCATTATCGATTTCTATAACTAACAGATATTCATTATTCTATAATTTACCAATCCAGATACTATATCTGATATTCTGTCGTATTTTCTTAGCC
>JBBRRF010000418.1:0-2126 GCA_038200885.1 Candidatus Nitrosocosmicus sp. | reverse complement strand
AATATAGTGTTTAGTAGCAGGTCTGATTCCTGAATCTGGTTTATAAACAAATTTGCTTGTTGTATTAATATCCTATAAGGTATGTGTACGGACGAGAAATCGTCAACAATTGGACGAAGGTGATTGATATATTCGTAGACTCCATTTATTTTCAATCGTTTGCTATCATTTGGTTCACTTGTTTTCCCAAAGAAAATATCTTCAAATAAATCGTACTCATCCATGAGTGCAGGGATATCGTCAATACCAACATGTCTAGTTCCTGAAATTCTTTTATATAGTAATAATAAAAGTGATTCAGGTGATCCGTATTTTAGCCACATCTGTGGAGTCAAGACATTCCCAGCGGATTTGCTTATTTTCTTGCCGCCCTTGTCTAAAAACATTTCATACTTTGCATGCAAAGGATGATTAAATTTCAAGACTTCATCAGATATCCAATCATTTATTTTTACAGAATCCATGATGTCTTTGCCAAAGGCTTCAAATTTAATGTCAAAGGCTTGCCATCGTGCTGCGAATTCAACTTTCCAAGCTAGTTTTCCATTTCCACTATCTATTTTGACTTGACCGGTATGTCCGCACCCTTGGATTAATTTTTTTCCAATCGTGTTACCGTTACACGAATAAGTTACTGCTCTCTCATTTTCTAAATAATCACTAGAGTTAGCAACATAAAGTCTTTTACAATTTTCACAAATAGGAAAGTAAGGAAGAAACTTGAGATATTTTTGTTGACCAGTTGATTCTGCAATCTTGTCACCAATTAATTTACTATTTAAAAGTATTATGTGAGTTTGCTCTGTTAGTATTCCACTTTTGTAGGTTTGGGTACCGCTCTTAAAGGTGTACTTTATTCCTGCCAAATCTAACCCTTCTAATAGTAAACTACTCATATGTTGACCGTATGAGTCGTGACAATCACCAAATGGGTCGGGTATTGTAGATACTGGTTTACAAATGTGATTTTCCAGCCATTTGGGCAGGCCAGCTGGTACCTTCCTTAATCCATCTAAGTCATCTGAAAACGCTATTAGTTCTGATGAATAACCGAGGTTTTGCAAAGCTAAAGAAATCCCGTAAGCTCTCACAGCATCGCCCATGCTTCCAATATGCGGGATCCCGGATGCTCCTAAACCACTTTCAACCTTGATGTTTTCTGTTGACCTACCGAGTTTTTTTTCCCGTTCGACTATTGTATAAGCAATTTTATCAATCCAGGTCCCTTTACCAATTATATTTTCAGGAATACTACTCATATGTCCTATAATGATTTTGTAACATACGGACCATTATTAGTATATCCAAATTTTCTATAATAGTCTCTGGTTCCTACGGCACTTATTACTGAAATTTTTTTCAAACCAAATTCTTCTCTGCAAATTCTTTCGGCTTCAGCTAACAAGCCTCGTCCTAGACCTTTGTGTTGATATTTAACTTGATTATTAGGAACTATACCACCATCACTAGCAGTAGGATCAAACATGCGTTGAATATTATCATTGCTGTGATCACCATTTATGACCATCATATCAGATTTGGTATTGAATGTTGCAGGTAGTTTCTTGGTAACCTGTTCGCCTACTTTTACGACTGTCCCGTAAACGTGTAGTTCTCGTACAATTGCTGAGGTAAATGATTCGATTCTCGAATTAGAAATATCGTTGTCATTGGATTTTGATATAAAGTCAGACCCTGCTTGTAATTCTTTTCTCATGGGATCAGACAGGATTCGTAGTCGGAGAAAACCTAAAAGGAGCACCTTATCCTTTAACTCGAAAGATAAGAAAATTTCTTTACCTCTAGATGCATTGTAATCTGTTCTATACAATAATACATCATCTTTTGAAAATTCTATCTTGTTTTCATATAGTCCTATCTCTCTACACCGTATACATTTGCACTTTATTCCCTGCCTTTTTAATTCTTCTAACACTAGTTGCCTGATGTTTCCCATTCTAGGACCTGATATGATGTCAGGGGCTTCTATTTCCCTCTGTATCCTCATTATCCTTACCCATGGAGGAATAATTTTCTTTATCTCTACTAAAAGTTCTACCAATTCGGTTGTAGAATAACTTTTGTACTTTTGTTCTTTGTATAATTTGTAAAGTCCGGTGTTTCTT
>JBBRRF010000417.1:0-2133 GCA_038200885.1 Candidatus Nitrosocosmicus sp. | reverse complement strand
TGAAGTAGGACTCATAGTCGCAGGAGTTGGTGTAACATCTGGAGTGCTTTCTACAGATATTTATACTTCAATAATCATAATGGTAGCGGTTACAACAATTATTACACCAATCTGGCTAAAGAAATCATATAAAAAGGAATTAGTTGAAAAATAAGGACAGTTATAGAATTATATTGATTGGACAAGACATCGTCTTCGACAAGTACAGGAGAGGGCTAGGTTAATTTTACTTGCTTGTACTTATTTTCTTTTCAATTGGAACTAAAATCTTAACTCATTTTCATCCTCCGTTCTTTGTCATATTCATATCACCGCTCATCGCTACAGACCCATTTTTAGATGGAACTAACGAAAAGGTCATCATATCATTAGTTTTGTTATTTGAGTCCTTCAAATATTCATTCGATATCTGTCGCACTATTGGTTTGGTAAGCATGAAATGGACTATATCTTATGTCATGTTGTTGCCATCCACCATCAAAACATTAGAAACATCCTTTCCATTAGCATAACCCTGATAACTTCCAGGAGTAGACAAAGTACTTGGTTTAGGAACTTCCAGCTCCTGATGAACAAACACGTTATTCTTTGGATCATTTAATCTTTGAGGATCATAATTAAATGGCATAGTAAAATTGACTGAATTAGACGATTTGCCATATGTTAGATTACCTACTTTATCATAGTACAATAGAGCTTTAACTGGTAATGATTTTCCATTTACATTCAAAGCAGCATTTTTAGAAGCACCTACACTAAGCCAACCGTCAAATACAGGTTTTTGATCATCTGGGATAATTGTACGAGAGAAATCTACTGTAACGATTCTAACCATAAAATGATATAATCTACCTTGAAGAAATATTGGACCGGCGGCTACTACGGGCGTTTCACCTCTACTGGTGTATGCATTTTGTATGGGATCAAGCTCCCCATAAACAGATATATCATTTTGATTTTTGGGCTGCATTTGAATCGTAAGATATCCATCTGGATTAAAAAAACCAATCAAATAACAATGATTTGTCATTCTTTTCGATTGTAATAAAATACGTTACCTCATTAAAGGTTTGATTTGACTTTGAGTCAAATAACTTGAACTGAACAGTGGGCTTTTGGCCTTGGTCCTTGATTGTTTCTGTAGTTACTATAGGTAGATTCATTTTTATTAGGAAATCGGCTGCTCGGTCACCAAGAGAAGCGGATAATTGTTCCATGAAAAGCCTATCACCAAAAGCATGATCTATCACCAAAAGCATGATCTATCCTAAGCAAATACCCATTTGTAATTAATCCAAACAAGAAAAAAATTATTGTAATATAGGGAATGATTACTTTCACAATCTGTATAATTGATTGTCTAATTACCCATATTCGATATTTCCGCTAGTTAAGCAATTACTAGGGTCACTTTGTATCTTATCGAAATTTGGCTAACCAAAATTAGCGACTATAAATCTGCCAAGATAAGACAAGTTTCATTATCCTGAACATCTTTAATACATTGGCTACTTTCTATAACAATTGTTAGGAATGTACTTTCAAATCAAATGATATTCCTCTTGGAGTAGAATTTGAAGTAAATATGAATTATGTTGATAACTATAATCGACATAAATTTGGTGAAAATAGCTCAAAGAGACCAAAAATAGTGCAATTCGTCATTCTGAAATAGCATCTTTAAAAGACATCAAAGCTATAACTTCTTTTCAGTTTCCGGATATTACTGAAAGTCAATTATTTACATATTCGATAGCGATTGATTCATCGCAGTTGGATAAATTCGATCTCTTAATCAATATTTCAAGGTTACAATCATTATCTATTTGTATTTTGTCTTTGACTGCCCTGTTGCATGATTCATTTGATCTACTTTGTATTTTGTCTTTGACTGCCCTGTTGCATGATTCATTTGATCTACTTTGTATTACGCTTCTGTCTAAATAGACATGAACCTATTATACAATGACGCTTTGAGCAATAGTTCCTGTTCAATGCTTTTCATCTTGAGAGAATATACCTATTCTTCTTATTCTCTTCATAGATGAAAACACGGTTTCAACCATCTATCCATCTGTGTCCATAGCTTACACTGTACTCCTTCCATCGGTGAAGATCATGTCTCTGTGCTAT
>JBBRRF010000416.1:0-2138 GCA_038200885.1 Candidatus Nitrosocosmicus sp. | reverse complement strand
TTTTTTTCGTTGATCTCTTCATAGCAGGAGAGTATCTCCCCGTATTTAATCTCCTGTTGTTTATTATATTTGGTTAAATAAAAGACGAACAAAGTAGATTTTTCGTAGTGATTAGTAGGTTTTTTCTCTGCATAAAAATCTCGGAGGCCAATTTTTTCATGATTTTGTTTCAAATCTACAGGAAGGGGAGGTATATTAATAGAGATCTTTGGAATAGAGTGCTTTGTAGTTTTGCCTGAAAGGGGTTCTCTCTGAATATCATCAATCTCGGAATTTTGAAAGTCCTTACGCTTCGATGAATGAGTTCTAGATTCTTGAGAAGAAAAATTCTCTAGTGGGATTGGAACATTGTCTACAGTTGCGTTAGATGGCGTAGTTGTGTAATTAAGCATATTATCCTTGTTATTAATGATGACCTCCTTGATAGCAACCTTGAAAATTTCTTCAAACTTTTCTAAATGTTTATCTACGAAAGATTCATTTCCTTCAAGTTCGAAAACACCTTCTTTTAGGTTAATCCTGAACTTCGTATCGGAGGCCAATAAAAATTTTCTAATTCATAATTATATAACTATTTGCTTTTGACCGAATTAAAGGTAGTCGAAATCATCCTTCTCGTGCCAATAGTTAAACCTTTGATGTAACCAGGGGAAAAAGTTACTTTCTCTATTCTCAAATTCTTTCTTCATTATTCTAACTATTTTTTTGGATACTTCTCCAGGTTTTCCATAAATTTGTTTTTTCTTTTTAAAATTAAATCCATAATCCCCCCCTTTCTCATATATCGTAGTTATCATTCTCGGTAACCACATTCGGTTTATCGGAGGAACTAGAAGATTCCCTCTCGCGTCAAAGACCGTTTCTGGTCGATCGGTATTGAATCTAACGGTAAAGGAGCTAACTTTTGGGAAGTATAATAACTCTTCTTGCAATGATCCCGAGTCAGTAATCTCTGCCCAACATTTTCCACTGTCCAGAAATTCTACGACGTGGCCATATTCTTTCCATAATTCAGTCATCATAAACTTTTCAGGATAAGTATTTTCTAGATCTTTAAGTTTATTGTAAAGATCAAACCTGTTTAATGCAGATATGGTAGCATTCAATAAGACTAAAACTACTTTAAATTCCGAATCCTTGATTAAATCATTTAACCCGCCTATTATAGCATTAAATCTATGATTCGTTAAATTTTCCCTGCGATGAATATCCATCCTGATCCAGTTTCCGGATTCTAATTTAGGAAATAATTCAAAAATGCTATTCTCAGGTTTCTTCATTCTTTTGATACCAATAGCATCTACAACCGAATTCCCAACTATGTGAATATCTTCGTCTGGATATCCTTCTCTAAGTAAATGCTCTTTGTTTAGTTTAGTAGGAACAAAAAAAAACTTTGTTCCTGAAGAACATACCCAAGTATCAATTTGTTCGGGAAACGGTTCCTCTCTCGTTAGGAACCATGATGAGGACAATTGATTCGTAATAAATTTTTCTACATCTGAATGGCTAGGATTTACATTCATCTTTATATCTTTGATAATAGTTGGACTCATTGACCTAAGTCCAGCCTCATTTTGTCCGACTTTTTGTCCTAGTCCAAAAACCCAGGACAAAGTTGCAATTCCTGCCACTAACGTGTCTCCATGAACGATCGGTAGAATTCGGTTGCTTGAGTATCTTTTTTTCAAATGTCTACCAAAATACCCAAATTTCATGATTAAATCGCTAGATTTTTCCATCAAATCCCCACGTATCTGCAAATCGCAGACTATTGAATTTTCAAGGTCAAATTCCTTTATCCCATAACCTAGCAATTCATCGTAATGTTGTCCTGTAGAAATAATAAATGAAGGTAAACCCTCTTTAATTGATTCTATTAAGAGAGGAGCTTGCTTATAGAAATCGGGTTTAGTGCCTATTACAATAGCCAAAGCTTTATTAAATTCATTACCCTTGGAAAAAATCGATTCTAAATTAACATTGTTGATCTTAATTGGAAGGATCTCCTTGTCTATTGTAAGTGTATCAAACTTTCTGTTAATATTTTTCTGATTTGCTCCAATAATTTTACTAGAAGATTGTTTATCATTTCCCATGACTAATATATCACCATTTCCAAGTTGTCAGATCTCATT
>JBBRRF010000415.1:0-2139 GCA_038200885.1 Candidatus Nitrosocosmicus sp. | reverse complement strand
TTACTCATCCTTTGAGGATTTTAGACAAAGGATTTCTGAATACTTTAGAACCAAAAGATTTGGTCTTAATATGAGAAACTATCTGTTGAGAGCTGTTTGATAACATATGCTAATTGGTATATATTTGATAACAACTATTACTACAATACGTAATGGGCCCAAGGGGGTTTGATTCGTGTAGGTAGAGGGGTTCAATGACTTACATTGTTTTATCATATATTTAGATCTATGTAGATTGTACGTCATTAGATAATCCTGGATATCGTTATTATGACGTTCTTTTCTCAATGAATAGGTAAGAAAATTCTTCAACCATTTTGTTTTCCTTTGCCTAAAAATATTTTTAAATGAATAGAAAACAGAATTAGGAAACAAATCAGATACAAGATGAAAGACTTCATATTTTTCTTACAAAATATTCTATTAGATGACAAATTTTTATGGTATTCAAAAACTTCATTTGAAACTATTTGTGGATGCAGTTTTTGGAATAGCGATAACTCTTTTGGCTGTAGAACTCCAGATCCCGCAATTAATTACAAGTTATGATAATGATCTGTCGGATGAAATTTGGCATTTTATAGGCCAGAT
The DNA here is from genome assembly GCA_038200885.1 of Candidatus Nitrosocosmicus sp. Classification (GTDB taxonomy): domain Archaea; phylum Thermoproteota; class Nitrososphaeria; order Nitrososphaerales; family Nitrososphaeraceae; genus Nitrosocosmicus. The sequence goes on along the minus strand of JBBRRF010000415.1, from coordinate 1,548 downwards.
AGTCATAGTGATTGATATAACGCAAATTGGAGATTCAATCAGCAACTTAATTTCAGGTAAATACAATGAAAAATAACCGCGTTCATTGATGGATTTTTCTTCAGTGTAAGGCACATTAGTAACTTTTCTCATTATTTTAAAATATAGGATCACCTTGTCGTATCGTGAGATCCTTTAAGTAGGAATCAAGTTTAATATTTGTCGATGTAACCCCGATAACATACGGTCAACACTCTTTTACGAGAGATGAAGTTCTATCTTAATTATACTTATTGATATCAATATCTGGTATGTATAACGATTCCTTTTAAAAAGATAAGTTCACTTAAAATATAATCTGTTTTAAATCTGAGGCCGACAAATACGTTATTTTAAAAGTCATTGGTCATGATAAAACCAGATTTGTTATTTGAGAGTAATTATTAAAAATTATATATTATTGACAAATGTTTCAGCCAGGCTTAACTTAAGATAGCACGAATATATGATGTGTTTACATCCATGAAAATCTGATCGTAAGTTGGCTTCCTTTGATGTCCTGTTTAGCCTACAATATCTATATTTTTTACTCTAATAATGTTTTCTAAACATAGCTATCGCTATGGATGATATAGAGGCAGCAATGTTTCTGATTGTTTTTATTATTGTTCTAATTTCCGTAGTTTCTGATGGCATCTCTGCTTGTTCATATTTCTATAGAGTTCGTTTCTAGTCAACATATACCATATGATTACAAGTAATTCCTTTGCGGTTGCAACTATAGCTTTACCGTGTCCCTTCCTGTTCTTTATTCGGTTGTAGAATATGCTAAGACGGATATCATATTTTATTGCAATAAGTGCACACTGTACCACTATCCATCTTAACCACGGTGATCCCTGTTTGTTTATTGCACCTGTTATTGTCTTTCCAGCTGATTCTCTTGTAGAAGGTGCTAGTCCTGCAGCATAACTTACCAGTTTCCAAGGTGTGGAAAATCGCTCTATATTGACTATTTCTGAAGATATAAGCATGGCGGCAAATATGTCAATTCCAGTTATACTCAGAAGGATCTTTACATCCTTATCTTTTTTGCTTGCATAATTTGATATCTCTTTTGATACTATATCCATCTGGTGATTGATTGTTTGAATGGATTCAAGTGATGTGGTCTGAATTATTCTGTCTACCGGGTTAACCATCGGAAGCAGAGATTTCAACCATTCTATACCTAAAATACCGAATATGTCAGTCAATTCAGTCTTGAAATCATATTTGTCAAGGATTGAATGTACTTTGTTTACCAGTTTTCTTTTGGTTCTTGATAGTGCTATCCTGTGTCTAACAAGGCTTCACTCGTCTCTCTATCTTCTTTCTTTGGTACATATGATTCATATATCAAGTTAGTTCGCAACAGATCAGATAATATTCTGGCATCCAGTTTATCGGATTTTATCTTGGCTTCTGCTATTATCTTTGTTTTGTATGGATTGGCAAATACGGTATCAATTCCATTCTCCTCTAATGTATCATGAATTCTCATCCACATGTTACCTGTGGATTCTAGTA
>JBBRRF010000414.1:0-2149 GCA_038200885.1 Candidatus Nitrosocosmicus sp. | reverse complement strand
CATTCCTTAATATGGCTATATGCCATTCTTCTAGGTACACCTCTCCTTGTACAATAATCATTTCCTTTCACTTTGTTTATTGTGCAGGAGGGGTGACACATGTCTATTAGCTTACCAGGATAGATACAGAAATAGCCGCAAAATAAGATAAATAATTATGTGTAGACCACCATAATAATTTAGATCTGTGAACAAAGATTTAGAAATAACAAAAAGTATAATGACTCATATACATCTGATCTTAGGAAACGAAACTGAGAAAAATCATACATTTAATTCCATACAGGAATTATATGATAAAATAGATGCGAGACTTGAACCCTATGATACAACCGAAGAAGCAAGTTATCATAGAAAGGAACTATTATATACATTTGACAAAAACATTGAATGGATGAAAGTTAGAAAAATAATCATTTTTGATCATGATAAGAAAAGTGGCACTTTAGGTATTAAAATAGATAAAGAAAAGTTGGTGAAATACATCGTAGATCCTGGGATGCCCTTGATAGAAACAAATAAAGATAATGATTGACAAAATATGTCATAGTCACAGTCATCACAATTGCAATATTATGAATTTGATTATGCTTTACACCTGCTTTGTTGCATGATTATTTTTTACGGTTTTTTATAAACAATTCTAACCTAAAAAGTCGCATTGATGATTAATATTTAACTCCTTTCGCAAAAAACATGGCATAGTTTAACTGTTTTTCGAATCGTGCAACAAAGCACTTTACACCACAAAATGTAATATCTTTTAGCAATGGTCAATGGGTAACCCAATCCTATACTATTGTCAAAGACATATGGATCTATTGCTTTCAAGAAATCACCTCTAAGTGAATCGGTTTCATAAGAATCACCCCGATTCTTTAATATTTGAATAGTATTAATCAATGGTCCATATTTTGTACTCATAAATTCCCAAAAGTGATTCGGACTAAGAATTGGGAAGAGTACCGTTCCACGTTCAAAATGCACTCTTGTTACTTCATTTAATCGTTTTTCTATTACTTCAGGAACACCCCAAAGTATTGGAGAGGGAGAACTATTAACTGGTCTAGACAAATGTTCACCATTTACTCTAAATATCGATCCAATCGCAAAGTCGGGTGGCCAAGTTGCGAATCCTATTCTACCATTTTTTTTGTAACTCGAATCATTTCTTTGGCAACTAGGTCTGCTTGAGGGGCAAACATGTGTCCAAAGGTTGAAAGAACAGCATCAAAAGATTCATCCTCAAAGGGTAAATTCTGGGCATCACCCTCCTTCCAAGTTATACCATCAAACTGGGCAATTTTCGCTTCTTCTGCAGCAAATTCTAAAAGTTCATCGTGATATCAATTCCTGTTACATTTGCACTCATTCTCCGGGCCGTAATTGCAGTGTTATCATTTCCGCATGCTATGTCAAGAACATCCTCTCTAGATTGAACATTTATTGATCTCACTAGGTGAGAGGAAATTAAAGGAAGTATTGTAGAAATACTACGATAATCCCCCTAGTTTCCAAACGTTCCGGGTTTTTGTATTTTTCAAACTTTCTTTGTCACTTGCTTCATTCTCTTTATTTGATAGATCTAGTTGGCTCATATTGTGATATCATAATATCATTCTATAAATATTTTTCTATTCATGATATCTAGATATCATCACTTATATTGATTTGGAGGTTTCATAATGGTATATGGCCCACAACATGATAATCCGAGGCTTCGACGATGAGATTCACTCTCAACTAGGCGATCAATCAAAAAAGAACGGTGTTTCCATAAATTCAATTGTAAAGGACGCCGTAGATCAATGGCTAAAAAACAAGACGAAATCCCAAAACGACACCATTTACTTCTATATGATAACGCAGAGTCTGATATTTGAATGATCAAGTCATTAGACAAATTGACCAAGGAAGGTGAATGGTTTAGATGTTTCATCCGTTCATCAAATTCTTCTCTTACCGAGGTGCTAGAAAAATTAGACCGGTTTAACGGGACAATAACACCATACAAGTCGTCCCAAAAAGATCCCCTGAAACATCTTAGAGACATATTGCAAAACATTTCCAGAATTCTGATAATAAAGAAATATGTTTGTTCGATTTCCTCATAAATGATATTGCAGACTAGTTAGTCAAGGAAGCATGT
>JBBRRF010000413.1:0-2164 GCA_038200885.1 Candidatus Nitrosocosmicus sp. | reverse complement strand
ACTTTTAACTTTTAACTTTTAACTTTTAACCTCTAGTGTTCTCATAGGATAAATTTCTCCTATGATAAATAATGTAGGTCCTTATTCTTTTGGCGAGTATCTTACTGATTCTTTATGCTTTTCTCCGGACTTTTGTCGAGAAATCTGATTCTTAAAGCTATCGCTCATTTCATCAAAAATCTTTGCAATATCATATTCGTTTGTAGATGTATATGTATATCTTTTATGAGGGGATATAATGTGTGCAGATATCTCATATCTCTTTCGTTCCCCTGTTATATCCTTAATCTTAATCTTACATCTGGCTTCTATAATCTCTGGAGATATTTTATGCATTAATTTTACTATATTAATAAATTTTGATTTTACCAACTCTGACTCAAATGGATCCTCTGGCAGGCCTATTATGTAGGAGGGAATTTCGTTCTCAACTTGTTCTCCTAATAGTGAAATAATATCTCTGAAAGTAATTATACCTAACACCGTATCAAGAGATTTTACTAATGCATAGGTTGAATTAGAATTTAGCAATACATTTATTACCGAATTAATAGCTTCATTTGGACCAATCGTTACTATGTTTCTGTCTACAATACCAATTACTTCGAGTTCTAATCTGTGTTTATCATGTTCTGACACAATTGCATCCCTTGCAATCCTTTCTGACGGAATCAGTGTGCGCATAATGTCACTTGAGGTAACAATACCCTTCACCAAATTTTTTCCCTCATGCATCTGTTCTACGATTGGTAAATGATCTATCATGTCTTTTATCATCATGTTCCTTGCGGTAGCCACTTTATCCTTTGGCTCAATTGTAATAAGCTCAGGAGTCATCAAGTCAGAAGCGATAATTCGTTTGTCAAAGTTTATTTTCTTCTTATCAAAAGTTTCAAGTATGTATTGTAATATTCTTTTTGACGATACCTGTCCTATAATTTCATGACTGCTCTCATCAATAATAGGTAACGCTCGTAATCTATGAAGACTCATAATCCTTGCAGCATTTCCAATGGAGTCAGTTGGTGTGAGACTTGGAATTCTCTTCCCTAATGTAGAAGATTTCATAGTGTTAATGTTCCTAGCAACTAGAATGTCTCTAGTATTCAGGCAAAATAGTGATTTATCTGATAATTGGACGAATACCTCGTGGGATTTTTCTTTAGTCATTATTCCAATGATTTTAGATACATGGGCATCTTCCTTTACTAATACTGGCTTCTCAATAAGATCTCTTAATTCCTTACTTCGAATGTCTTTTAGATGACTGTATAATTGCCTACTAACCTCTTGTGAAATCATGTTATCATATATATCCTATATTATTTTATATTTGCGTAATTAAAATGGCTCTGGCAGATACCAATTGCAATTTTTGAATATGCCGTTTGTAACTTTACTTTAGAGGTTCACTTCGAAAATCCATTAGTTGCACAAGTTACTATTATATATTTTATAAGCTAAGATTTTGACGATATTGTTAATTTTGCAATTTTTCTTGTTGACAAAGTATTATTCTACTTTTCATATAGTAAGACTAAAAAAGGAAAGAAATGACGATTTATTCAATTATTATTTTGTTCTTTATATCTTCTCGTGAACTCTTTTTCAATTTCTTCTTTCTTTATCACTTCCCCTCGTCTGCCTGGGGTTCTGATGGCTTGTTGGTTCACTTGTCGCCTTTCTTCTTCTAATTGGTTAAATCCTCTTTGGTGATCATTTATTTGTTGCTTTTTCTTTTGAAGCTCCAAAGCGTAGGATTTTCTAAAGAAGTCTTCTTCGGAATCAATAATAACATTGTTATTCCCTAGTTCCACATACTTATATAGTCGGTCTTGATATATCAACATTTAATTTCCCTAGGTTAAGATCATGTCAGAATACATATGGATTTTGATAGTTATCAATAACTTTAATGATTTGTATGTTCATTAATAACTACAATTGAATCGGAGGCTTTTTGTCAAAATATCGATGAATAATTTATTCTTAGTGGGAATTATAGTGCCTTTATTGGCTTTGGCCCCAGTTGTCTATGCCCAAAATATAGGAACCAATTTTGTAAACAATGAGGCTTTTAACCAAGCCAAAAATACTACCATGGGACTAGTAAACCAAGCTCCTGGTGAATTAAAAAGTGCTTTTAACCAAGCCAAAAATACTT
>JBBRRF010000412.1:0-2176 GCA_038200885.1 Candidatus Nitrosocosmicus sp. | reverse complement strand
GGAATTATGACCCAGCCTCAATTACATATATATATCATTTCAAAAATACAGTACCAAATTAGACATTAGGTAAAAAGATTATTAATTCTGATTCTATCTAGTCTAGCAGATATTTATACTATAATTGGAAAATACTATCATGACAAGGGATAGTCATCAAGGTATTCTTGGAATACACCATATCACAGCTATAGCCGGTAACCCCCAAAAAAATATTGACTTTTACACTGGTTTTTTAGGATTACGAATAGTCAAATTAACCGTTAACTTTGATGATCCACAAACATATCATTTCTATTATGGAGATGATATTGGGAGACCAGGTACAATACTGACATTTTTCCCTTGGCAGAACATGCCAAAAGGTTTTAGAGGAACAGGCCAAGTAATTACCACATCTTTTTTGATACCCGAAAATTCCATAGAATATTGGATTAACAGACTAAAAAGTCAAGGAGTAAGTTATACTGGTCCGACCAAGAGGTTCGATGATGATGAACAAGTTATTACGCTTTATGATCCGGATGGTATGGAAATAGAACTAGTTGCACATAAGGACGCTGAGACAAAAAAAGATCATGTTTGGAGAAAAGGCCCTATTCCCGAGGAATATGCTACTAGAGGATTTTATTCAGCAACCCTTTCCTTGGAAGGATATGAACGAACAGCGGATCTCTTAATTGAAAACATGGGTTTCTCAAAAACTAAGAGTGATGGAAATAGATTCCGATTTGAAATTAAAGATAAAGAAAAAATAATAGATGATTTCTACAGTAACAAACAAAAAAGAGAACTCGATCTTTTGAATTCTCCATCTACTGTGGATCTTGTATGTTTACCCTATACTCAACGAGGTTCTATGGGAGTGGGTACTGTCCATCACATTGCATGGCGAACTCCAACTGATGAAAGCCAGTTGGGTATGCGAAAAATAATAATTAATACGGGTTTGGATGCTACCCCTGTAATTGATAGAACTTATTTTCATTCAGTATATTTCAGAGAACCTGGCGGCATTCTATTTGAAATAGCAACTGATCCACCTGGATTTATGGTAGACCAAAAAGAGGAGGAGCTGGGACAAAAGCTCTTACTACCTGAATGGTTAGAACCCGACCGCAAATATCTTGAGAAAGTGCTTCCCAAAATTAGTACACCATCGCTTGATAAATTTTCTTCTCCCTCTCCCTCTCCTTCTAATCAATCCAGTAAACTCAAAGTGAAAGATAATGAAGCAACCTGATTTTAAATACCGTTTCATTCCTTCCAAGTCACAACAACATGTAGTAGACAATTCTGATCAAGCATATGGACCCAAAGACAATAAATCAGAAGCATTGACTTTATTGCTGCTACATGGCACAGGTGGAAATGAGGATGATCTGATACAAGTTGGTCAAATGATATCGACTTCTGCATCATTATTAAGTCCTCGGGGAAAGGTGTTAGAAAATGGAATGCCTCGATTTTTTAAGCGACTCGCTGAAGGTGTATTTGATTTGGAGGACTTGAAGTTTAGGACCCGCGAATTGACTGATTTTGTTAAGGATGCATCAAGCATTTACGGTTTTGATCTAAACAAGACAATTGCAGTAGGATTTTCTAATGGTGCAAATATAGCAGCAAGTCTTCTTCTTTCATATCCGGGAACCCTAATGGGTGCGATCCTATTTAGGGCAATGGTCCCATTCATACCAAATTCTCCACTCGATCTATCTGATAAAAAGGTGCTATTATCTGCAGGAGTGTATGATCCAATAGTATCAGAAAGTCAAACACAAAGTCTCTATGATATTCTAAAAAAAAGTAGAGCAAATGTGACTTTGAAATGGCAGCAATCGGGACATGATCTTACAGAGTCAGACATATTAGACGCAAAAGAATGGTTGTCTGAAAGCATTCGCTAGATGTGTTGGGCCTTTATCCTGCTTCTACTCAATTTCGGTAGTCATCATAGATTTGGATTCAATAAATCTATTACTAAACCCACCCACCTGATCCATTGCAATATACTGCTTTTTAGCATTAAACAGGTTAAGAAAATAATATTTTGAAATAAAATCGCTCATATTTCTGAATGTTTCAGCCAGGTTTAAAGCTGGATTACATGCAATTAAGATGTGTTTACGTTAACTGTTTCGCTTCCTGATGAAAGTTGGTGTACCAGTTTACTTAG
>JBBRRF010000411.1:0-2178 GCA_038200885.1 Candidatus Nitrosocosmicus sp. | reverse complement strand
CTTTCCGTCTAGTTCTGATTTATAGATCTTTACAAACGATGCTTTGTTGTTGGTAAGTGCTGTTGTCATAGATTAGACTAGATTATATTTTGTTAATCCGAGCTATAAACCTTGTTCCTTTATTTGTGCTAAACGGTATACAGATCATTCTTGTAAACTCCGGTGATAAATTATTACCAGAAGTTCCTGAAGATTTATCTAGATTTACATTAGAAAAATTAAAGGAAAATAAAATAACTGTGTTGTTGAATAGTCGAGTATCAAACGCTACTCATAACAGCGTAATACTAAATGATGGTAAAACTATATACACTCACACAATTATATGGACAGGTGGAGTTAAACCCGTTAATTTAATTTAAAATATTGAAAAATGTGAACATGATATTAAATCTGGTAAAATAACGACCGATGAATATCTTCGAATTAAAGGTTGGGATAACACATTTGCCATAGGCGATTGTGCATCTATAATAGATAGCAATACTGGAAAGCCATATCCTCCCACGGCTCAAAATGCCATAGTACAAGCTGAAATAGCAACAGACAATATAATTTCTAATATATATCAAAAGTCCTTGAAAGGATCAAAGGGTTCATCAAAGATATTAGAATACAAAACGAAGGGGATAATGGCTCTGATTGGAAAAAGAAATGGTGTAGGGGTTCTTTTCGGATTTAAAGTACACGGCATAGTCGCTTGGATGTTCTGGCGATTATATTACATGGGAAATCTTCCAACTTTGGAAAAAAAAATTAGAGTATTGTTGGACTGGTCTGTTGATATGTTGTTTAAACGTGATGTTTCAAGGGTCTAACTAAGTTAGGTGGTGTCATAATTTATTTTAGTGATATCATCCAACAATCGATGTTTTTATGAAAATGTTCATCTGAATATAGACCTGTAACATCCATGATTCGTAAAAGTCAACCTGCTTTAGCCTTTCTTTTGAGGTCTTTCCGTATACGCGAAGTGGCATACGAGTTGAAATCCCAAAATCCTTACTTAAATTATCCATTAAATTTTTTTCGTTATTAGTCTCGAGCTTTATTCATCATGATTTTGCAATAATCTATCTGTGCAGATGCAAGAAGTAAAAAACAGAATATGTACAGTAGACCTCTTGCGTAATTTGCATAAACAGCCAATCTCTTTCTGTTTTAAACTAATTTGTCCTTCTTTTGTTATCCTATGATAAACTATCTAAGAAACCATTACTATTCAAATCCGTTACAGGGCCTCAAGTTAAACAATTTGATGATATCTATCAAGAGATGGAATCAAAATACATAAAGCATGAGATAAAATGTCTGTCTCATAGAAAATATCGGAAAGATCTGTGGGAGCAGGCAGACACTTTAAGTTGGATATAAAAGATAGAGTAATCATGATTTTTGCTGTACTACGGACTTTACATAACATACACCCTAACAGGCTTTCTATTCGACCTGGATCAGAGTAACATATACAAAGATATCCAAAAGATTGAAGGATTGATAAGGGATTGTGTACCCATTTCTCAAAAGATATACAGCATAGTAAAGCGGTTTCAGAATGGACATATAATTTCAACAAAAAAAGTGCATACAAAACAAGCATAATCAGTTTACATGGAGAAAGTATCGACGTGTTTACATAACTGTTAACAGAGCCAAAAATAAGGTAGATTTGCTAATAATGGGAAGTAATGGTATGCAAGGATTGGCCAAAATAAAAGATTTGGGATGTGTATCTAGAAGTGTCAGAAAGGATATCGTGTCCTATTACTATAATACGATAGAAAGAGTTAAAGTGCTTACCTTGTTTATTTTCTACTAAAATAATCAGAAATTATCATAGATTTAAAACATTGTCCATAGAGATTAATAGAGTGGATAAGGATCATGAGTTTTAAATTTTCTGATAGTTCATCAAGACATAAGAAAAATAGGGCAGTTGAAAATGTCTTGGTATTACAGGGTGGTGGTTCTCTCGGTGCCTTTGCATGTGGTGTTTTTAAGGCTTTGGTTAAGGAACATATCAAGATAGATGTAGTTGCTGGAACATCAATTGGAGCAATCAACTCGGCTATAATAGCAGGTAGTAAAAGCAACCAGCCTGAGGTAGACTTGGAAAACTTTTGGATGGAGTTGGCAGAAAGCAGCCATGAAATCCTTCCCAATTTTTTAACATTTTAT
>JBBRRF010000410.1:0-2182 GCA_038200885.1 Candidatus Nitrosocosmicus sp. | reverse complement strand
TTTGTCACATACATGATACCGTTGTCAGGGTTGTACGCCACCCCAGATGGATTACTCTCCACCGTTATGGTCTCTACTACATCATTTTTTTCATCTATCACAGAAACTGTGCCTGAATCTTGGTTTGTCACGTACATATTCCCGTTGTCAGGGTTGTACGCCACCCCCACCGGAAAACTCTCCACCGTTATGGTCTCTACCGCATCATTTTTTTCATCGATTACAGAAACTGTGCCTGAATCTTGGTTTGTCACATACATATTCCCGTTGTCAGGGTTGTACGCCACCCCCACCGGAAAACTCTCCACCGCTATGCTATCAATGACCTCATCCTGAGCAAACACTTTAGCCAAACCAGCAAATGGTATTATCAAAATAATTAAAATGAAAAATGTTAATGTATAGGAAGACAATGAAGACGTCAAAAGCGAAGTTTTTATCATGTTCACATTTTTACTTTGAACTCGCCATATAACAATGACTATCCATTTTACCTGCAAATTATTCCCTCATATTATTTTATGATTATATTATTCTATCAGCCTGGAATTTGACTGTAAATAACTATCAAAACTATATGATTATTATTTTGATGTCATATATTACCACAGATATAATATTCAATGTACAAAACCAAGTTGTAAAATAAGTCAAATTTGTTTCACATACCACCGAACCAGCTACCCATATATAGTAACTACATTGCTCAAAATAACTAACCCCTAAAAGTATTATTTGGATCTATATTAGCCTATTACAAGGCTTTTTATGATTTCAGTAGATAATAATCCATAGAAACAAGATTGGAAAGGGTGGCTGCTATACTATCGGATTTTGATGGAACTCTATGTCCTACATCTGGTATAAAATATAATTACAATAGTTCCGATTTTATCCCACGCTCAATTGAAGATATACTCTGTGAGATTTCTTTAACTATCCCAATAGGTATTATAACAAGCAAAGACTTTGATTTCATTTATCCAAAAACTAAAAAATTTGCAAAAATATTGTCTTGTATTTTAGGTTTAGAGATGTTTGTTTTAGATGATAGGCAACAAATTAATCATAATAAAAATATTCTAAATGAAAATAAAAAAATAATTACAGAAGATATCACTATTAAAGATAGGATTTCATTTTTTGACCATGAAATGCTATCAATCAACTCTCATATGCTAAATGAAATTGCCGCCTATCTTGAAAGAAACTATCACACAATGAATGTTGAAAAAAAGTTTCTAAAGGGTGAAGAAAATCTTCTAGGTGGAATTACGTTGGATTGGAGACATAATTCTAATTGGATGGTTAATAAAGAGAAATATAAAGAGATTGTCAAAGAATCAGTATATAATATATTAAATAGTGCTCAACAAAAAGAAGAAGGTAGTATATCCAAAGAAAAATCAAGTGTTTATACTCAACATCTTTTTATCCAAGAATATTCTACTCATCCTTTCATTGATGTTTATGTTACCAAATTAAATAAGGCTGGTGCATTTGACTCTGTTGTTTCCAAACTCTATGAAATATTAAATATCACTGGCAAAATAATATACCTGGGCGATTCTGAAAATGATAACCCTGCCTTTAGAAAATCTGATATCTCAATTGGAGTGAATTCAGATGATAGACTAAATCCCAAGTTGGATTGCACATATACCATAAAGTTTGAAAATTTGTCTACTTTTTTAAGAAGACTGGTTGATAATGGCTTTGATTTCTCAGAATCATTGTTAAATTTTTGAATTTAGAATGTAAGAAAAGATATGTATACTAAAAAATCTACTAAAAATCATGAAAGGGTTCGAGTTTATTTTGTTGGCAGTCGGTGCGATCTTAGGCGCCTATATTAGATACAAAATTACCTCTTTTCCTTTGATTTTAGGAATAATCGGTTCAAATGTATTGATAGTAAATATCATGGGAAGTTTTATCCTGGGCATTTTCTCTATTCTCTTGGTCAACTGGAATTTAGACCAAAGGTATTCCTTTCTGATAGCCATCGGATTTTGTGGCTCTTTGACTACCATGTCCTCGTTCGCCTTGGAAAATGTTGTATTGATTGAAAACAAACAGATTATAAATATGATGATTAATACTATCGCAAATGTAGGATTTTCATTTTTGGCCCTGTATGGCGGAAGAATCTTAATAATTCAATTACTGCAATAGTACTTTT
>JBBRRF010000409.1:0-2187 GCA_038200885.1 Candidatus Nitrosocosmicus sp. | reverse complement strand
AGGTCAACTAGTTAGTTAAGGCTAAAGAATTTTTTAGCTTCAACATAGGCGTTACCTAATACTTCTGAAGTTTCATTAAGGATTACTCCTGCTGACTTTGATGTAGCAATTTTTTCCGTAACGTTACGTAGAAATGATCCAGTCTCAGTTATTGCTCCTTTTATGGATTCAGATGCTTCTTCCTCTGCCGATGTTGTTATTGCTGGAGCAGTAGTATCAGTGTTAGTAGTGGGGGGCGTGCTGGTTTGGTTCATTGTTGAATTTGTCTGACCATACACTGAATCCAAAGTACCTTTTCCTACTATCAATACCATCCCAAAAATAAATAAGATTCCAAAAACTACACGCATTTCTTTCTTGCATTTCATTTTATTCATACGTTAATGGTATTACATTTATCCTTATATCCTTATATCATTTTGTCAGTTCTTACAATCATGTTAACTATAACGTTTTTGCAACCATGGCGGGTCTTGTTCTAAAACAAGGAATCTAGTTCTTTATGGATTTGATAAAAATGAGGAATGTAATATAAAGTCATAAATGCAAGATTCGGGTTCATATTTGAACTACACGTCTTTAGAAAATTAACTCATGGAAATGACCAGCACAAAACACTATAATCACAAATCATAGAATATTTATCAACAATTTGGACATTTCAAAATCATTTTCAAAATGTAAATATCTAGATAAAATAAATTCTACTATCTATCAATAGGGTCTATGACTGAAGTAAAAAAAGTTCCAGATGGATATCATTCCGTCACAGCCGCTTTGATTGTAAACGATGGGTTAAAGGCTATCGAGTATTATAAGAAGGTATTTGGAGCTAACCAACGAGCATGTATGATGATGCCTGATGGAAAAAAAGTTGCTCATGCCGAACTCGAAATAGGGGATTCATTGATTATGCTAGGAGATGAGTTTCCAGAGATGAAGTTCCTTTCGCCGACGACAATTGGGGGAAGCCCCGTTTCTTTGGTTTTGTATGTTGAGGACGTAGATAAAACGTTTAACCTCGCAGTATATGAAGGAGCAAAGGTGTTAGATCCAGTAGTAGATCAATTTTGGGGCGATAGACTTGGAAGCATTGAGGATCCTTTTGGACATCGATGGTCAATAATGACGCATATAAAAGATCTTACCACAGAAGAAATGAAAAAAGCAGCAGAGGAGGCTTTTGCAAAGATGTCGAAGTAATCTTAAGGTAAAGTAAAATGATCTAAAATATTGTTTTTTTAATTATTCTCGAATATTCACTTAAGGTAAAGATATTGTTACTTCTGTTAACAATACTACTTTCGGAAATAACGACATCACGACGGGAAGAGATGGAATTCCACTTTTTGATTCTGACTATATGAATACCGGTGATAAATTTTCTTACAACTTTACTCAACCTGGACGTTTTGATTACTTTGATAAAAATAATGCTAGTTTGAAAGGAGTAGTGTTTGTCAAGCAGGCACCAAGTCTGATTAATATTACTTCATCCTTGCTAGATAATGAAAATACTAGCCCAGCAAGTGTTAATCCAATTTCAAATGATTTTGGTATTTCAAATAATAATAAAAGTGGAATGCTAGACAATCTTAAAGATGTTAATAATTCTAGTGCAAAGTCCAATAATGGAACTCTCTCTCAACTGGTACAATCTCTCCATCAGATCATTGACCGTTAACTAATATAGCGAAGATGGGATTTAAACTCCTTTCTTGCATTCACGGACTAGAAATACATGACAATATCGCGGAGTATGAATAAATAGAATATGGGTAGATGGTAGCTATTTACCATATTCATCATGACGACGAACCCAATATTGCAGAAATTCATGACCCCCCTCATCTCGACCCTTGGGAACCAGGTCAAGATAGTTATATGCTACATTCAGCGTATCTATACCACGCGCATAAGTTGAATAGGTGTGAAAAATATGACTTGCAGGGTCCTTAAAAAATACACTGACTCCCTCCCTCTCTGAAACACCCGTGTCTTGTGCAACATAATTATAAAACGCCTCCTTCTTTGCTAATTCTTCCTGTGTAAAAGATACGTGGTAGTCGAAATTAAAATCACTATCATAAGAAGAGACCCAATTAAAATCCCAGCCCATCCGTTTTCGGTAGGCAGCTATCTTGTTGTATGGAGCACGTGATACGGCAATCATAGTCACATCTCTTT
>JBBRRF010000408.1:0-2201 GCA_038200885.1 Candidatus Nitrosocosmicus sp. | reverse complement strand
CACCTTCTTAATGAGGTACTTGTACAGCCGCTTAGGATATTGGTTCAGTCAGAGCCTCGCTCTCATACGGAGCATGTAAACTTTGAACCTAACTAGTTATGGTCACCATGTCAGAAAAAGATTTTCATGTAGTCAGAGCCAAAAGATCAGATTAATTGACCTATAGAAAAATATGAACAGAACTTGGAGGCTAGAAAAGATTCTAATTCATAAATGTCAAAGATCAGTAGAAGTGTTAGATTGTAACAAGTTTAAACAAATTAAATGACATTACCATTACATTCACTTTTGATTTTGTACAATCATTCAATTTGATAAGGGAATAAATAGATCAAAAATATAATACTTATGTACCATATTTTCCAAATGATCTAGCAGTTATCTTGTTGATCTTGACAGGATCAGGGTTTTCAAATATTTGATCACAACAATATTTTAGAGAAAACAAAGCCATTTGTTCCAATATCGGTCGTAATTCTTTACCCTTCTGAGTCAAGTGGTATTCAATTCTAACAGGAGTCTCATGGTATATTTGTCGTATTATGATTCCATCTTTTTCCATTTCCTTTAGACGAATAGATAATGTTTTAGGATTTATTTCTTCAACAGAATTTAAAAGTTCATTAAATCTCCTTTGATTATTATAAATCATATTCCGAAGGATCAGAAGGGAAAATTTTTTACCAATTATGTTAAAGGTATTAAAAACAGGACAGCATTTACAGTTCATTCCATCTATTCTGACTGGCTGATTACCTCGAGTCTTGTATGCTGGGTTTTGTTTTAGAGTATTTATTTCTTCTGTCAACTTACCTAACTCTCATCTACTTACAATTTCATCACCTACCAATTTATATACTTACTTTTTTATAGTAGATATTACAAAGTGATTTATTGATGACAGGACATAATCAATGTGATTCAAATTGCGAAGTTCATTATGGAAGAGAAGGAAGAGGATCGTCTTATCACAGTCATAACAAGCATTCAGATATGCATGAATGCAATAGTTGTGGATGTGAAACAATGCATGGTAGTAATGCCAGTTGTTCATGCTGCAACACCGATCCAATTGAAGGTGCAAAAAAATTATTAGAAAGCGCCTTTTTTGAAGCTTTAAAAGAAGTTCATGTGGAGAAGATAAAGAAAATAATTGAAAGAGATTGGGGAAATAGTATAGACAAAGCGGCTGAATTAGCGGTTAAAACAATTGAAAAACAATGGCAAGCTTCGCTATCCACTTCATCTCCAAATAAGGAATTTTATGACGAACTAAAAAAGATAATGACATCAGGCAATAAGTAAATATTAATAATATTCATTTATGCGTTAAACATCCACTATTTTTTTTGACAGTTTTAATATAATTTAATTTTTCCTTATGCGCGTAACTAGTTCATCGGAACATATTCTCAGACATGAATTATTGGATAGCGACTGCTTTTAACTTGAAATATAATTTCACGAATTTTCTATTATTATGAAAAGAAAATAATAAGAGAAAAGGATATTTTAGGAGATTTATTTGATTTTGATTAATATCATCAACAATTGCTTTGTTGCCTAATTCTTTATCCTTCAGTCACATGCATTCCTGTTACTCTATTTTCTTCTAAACAGGTTATACAATGATACCTTTATTATCATCTCCTTTACCATGTTTTGAAACCTGATAGCAGATATATGCTCACTAAACATTCTTTTTATCGTTGAAAAGGCTGTCTCAGCCATCCGTCTATGTCCGTACTTTCTCTTCCTCTTCCATTTCAGAAGATCCTTTTCCGTCTGTAATCTTTCTTTCTTTTTCCTTAACCTGTTATTTCTAATTGAGATGATAGAATTCTTTCTTACCTTTATACTAGGTTTGATATTTTTATACTCAAGATACCGGAATTTGTTATTTGAATAATAGGCTCCATCACCAAGTATCGATTTTATTTTAGCCGTGTTTGGTTCTCTAGAACTATCCAAAACATGGTTGACTAGTTCGTTTATCATTTTCCCGTCTTGAACCTCTTCATCTGTTACTTCTAGAGCTAGGATTTCCTTGGTCTTTATATCCATTGCTACATAGATTTTGAGATAACTTTTTTTGTTATATGCATTCCACTTTTCGTTCATCCACTAACCCCTGTTGGTTACATTGATGTCATCATCCTAGTTAGTCGATTGATGAAGGAAACTGCCAATTTATTAAATTG
>JBBRRF010000407.1:0-2202 GCA_038200885.1 Candidatus Nitrosocosmicus sp. | reverse complement strand
TGATTTGAACAGCAACGGTTTTTTGGATAACCTATCATAGGATAGCAAAGAAAGTACAGGTTTGTATGAGACTGAAGGAAATATAGCTGTTTTGGCTAATTACGCAAGAGATCTACTATTTTTATCAAATTAATGCATGCGTGGAATTACTAGTATGCATACCAATAATGCTGTCATAATGTCTTCAAACCTAACATAACATAATCCAAAGAATCCCAACAGCAAGCTAATTTCTGCAATACTTTCAAACAAAAAAAAAACAAGAAATTAATAATTTATTTATTGTTCAAAAATATCTCTTCATTATCAAATTAGGCATGTGCTCCTTGGATCACATAATACTTCGTTAATAATTTGACGGTGTTCAATACTCTCACCGTTTCCAGAGGGTTCTCCTATGTTATTACAATTAGCCAAATGAATTTGCAGGTGCAAGTTGCAATAAAGGGTTAGACACTTTGAACATAAACATCTTGACTCGTTCCTGCAATCAGGGAAAGTACATACCGACATAGAATTGAATTGATTTGTCCAGTCGTGGTTTGCCACTTCCATTCTAATACACACTATTGAAGTGCTAAAGTAATATAAAAAACAAATGACTATAATGATATTTGTTAATCGTTTGAAGCATTTTAATCAATAAAATACAAATAATTTGTGATTTTTTTGATAATTATCCAAACAAATATAAGCATCTTTTATAGATGTTGATTTCACAATGTCGAACAAAAACGGCATTTTTTTTATGAGAAATCTGATTTTCGCTATATTGATACGTATTAGTCGATTTTTAACAAGTAAATGCCGAAATCAGTAAGTAATATATAGAGGTTGCTTACAATAATCTATATGCAATTAAATGATACATGTGAAAATTACGGGGAACAACTATGTGACTGCGGAGATTGTTGTCAGGATGGCTAGGAGAACACCTTAAAGGAATATCATACTTCTATCAATTATCGGTGAACTCGTTGAATCTCACTCACAAGAAACTAGACAAACTAGAACAAGAGTATCTGCTTTATGATCCTTAGGAGGATAATCCAGGATAGTTGGATTTTTTCATGATCCTGATCATGCCTCACTTATTGTCCAACCATTGGCATTATCAATCATTCGATCAATTATAATTATTATCTTAGTTAACAGTCATGGAAACACAAAGATATTTTCTCCATGTAAACTGATTATGCTTGTTTTGTTCATGTGTTTTTTATTGTAGTCGCAGGTCCAATCAGATACTACTTTACCAATGTCATGTTCATTTAGAAAGGAGGAATTGTTTATTGTTTATCGTTGTGCATCCACAACCACCTAACCTCAATCAGGTTTAGTTCGGGAGACCTTGTTGGAAGAAAAACTAACTGTATCCTTGGATAGTATCTGGCTATCGTTTGCTTTACCTTGTTTGATTTATGTATCGATATATTATCCAGTACAAGAAATATCTGCTTTATACCGTCATCATATTTCTGGTCAACTCTTTTTATAAAATCAAGGAACTACTTACCTGTCTTACGTTTGTAGTGTAGTGTAGCCGTGTGTCCACATCTTATTGTTGGTATAGTCATAGGTCAGACACTAAACACGTTTAGAAGGCCATTTATCTTCTGGGCCTTGGATACTTTGGATTGTATAGAAGACCAAGAGGTACCGCCATATGTTTTTGCCACGATGGGTCCCTTCTCGTCTTCATATATATATATATAGGAGGACGGAATCAAGTGGTAGTTTACTGCCGTATCTTAGTTCCTCGATCCTCTTTTTTTCAAATGGTATTCTGGGTCAATTCTGTTTCCCATGGTGGTCTTTGACTGACTGCCTATGTATCTTATTCCATGCTTTAGGATTATGTTTCTAATCTCCGTATGACTTATAGAGTCTACAAGGCTCAGTTCCTTGGATATATAACCTGCAATAACACGTAACGACCATATTGAGAAAGGTAGTCCATAGTCTTTTCTTGAATTTTTGTTTGCGATCTCAACAATCCTTTTCTCAATCTCATCAGATATTTTGACTGGTTTATGCTTGTGTAGTTGTAGTTTGGACATAATTCCCTCGATACCCTGTTCATTGAATCGGAACATGTATCCATTTTCTTATGTTGTTGACGTCGTGATGGTTGGTGGTGGCCATCCTTATTTCTGGAACTGTATCCTTCGTCTTTAAACAGGATGATCTTGGCACGGTATC
>JBBRRF010000406.1:0-2213 GCA_038200885.1 Candidatus Nitrosocosmicus sp. | reverse complement strand
CCAAATACGAACTATAAAGCATTGAAGGATTACGATTGATGAGTACACATAAGGTCTACCTCTCTTGTGATGGGATTTGACAAAAGAATCACGTGATGATGACCAATCAATCAATCCGACAAGATATAGAATACTAATTAGAATGGATGACGAATTACAAAATGTTGGTCTTGTAGATAGTATTTGTTTCAAACAAAATATGATACTCTATGAGACCAGCTTTATTCGTTTAGAATTATGACCCAGTCTCAGTATAACTATGGATGCAATATCTTAAATAGAAGTTGATTATTGTTACTTTAAAGTCTCAAAATGCACTCGCATAGGAAAGTTGACGGATTCATGAAAGTGAAGTTTCTTGAAACCTCTTTCATTTGATAGAAAATCTTCGATCTTGCCGGAATACTCTATTATGTTTCCTGCCAATTCTGCTTTTATTATCTCTGTGACATTTAATGCAATTCCGTTTTCATAGTCCACTTCCCATAATTCGTTTATAAACCCATCTAAAAGAACATATTCCACAGATTTCGAGGCAGCAGGTGTGGGAACATTACTTTCTTTTTCTGTGTTCAACCAATCTATTATTGTATCTGAAGTTATTATATTTATTGCTAAATATCTAAGTCTTGTCTAGATCAGTCGAAAATGCCTGCCAAATAATAGGATATCCAAGTCATTTTCGATCTTGACAATCCAAATAATTAAGTTAGTACACCTCGAGAATCGTGCCATGGAATATTGTTTGGATTATTGTGGGACTATTATATTGTTATTATTGCAGAAATTCCCATTCTGAATCATAAGGATCTGTAATAATACTCGACGATAGCCAATATCAGAGTAAACAAGATTCTTTATTCAAGTGCCTTATTATCTTTACATCTCTGCACTGACAACATCTTTAGTTAATTCGATATGGAGTCGCATGAAAAAATATGGCCCGCCGTCTGAATATGGATTTATCTTCCTCCGAAATAATTAAGAAAACAGCTAATCCAATCATATGATCTATTTAAAACTTGTTTTATATCATATTGTATGCCGGGTAATCTGAATATAAACTGGTCAAATGTAATTAAAAAGGAAGCAAGAGGGGTTAATGATTATGATTTAGGAGAGGTCCAAGAAATTAGTGAAGACTATATTATTACAGAAAGAGGTGTAGTTGACAAAACTAGATATATGATACCTAAAACATTAGTTTCTAATTTCGATGGACATAATTTGCATTTTACCGTCTCTGAGCTAGACGCCTCTAAATATAAACATTAGGTAGAAATTGCAAGAAATTACCAAAACCTGCGTGTTATATTCTGAATCCGCATTTTGGCCGGAATACCTCGTTTTTGTCAGGATCGTATGATGCATTCATAATTTTCTGAAATGTGATTTCCAGCTGAAATGTTAGTCAGAAATAAATAGTAAACATATGATGCTATTAATGGCTGACAGAATTATGGAATCATTTAAGATTTGAGTTGATGGGTAAATATGTTTAATCTTAACTAGGTAAACCGAATCTGAGATTAGAGTATATCTATAAAACATAAACATTAGAATTTATTAATGTATGTTGTAATTGATATCTTACAGGTGATAAAGATAATGATCATTGAAGATGAGCAGGATTTGTTAAATCTTTATAAAGATTTTCTGATAAACAAGGGATATCACATTTCTGTTACAAACACCACCGCTTCAAATGTTCTAGGTGACTATGAAGAGTTTAAACCCGATCTTGTTATTTTGGATTACAAACTTCCAGATGGTAAAAACGGGCTTGAAGCGGCAAATGAGATTTTTGAAAAGTATCCATTTGCATCCATTCTAATCATTTCTGCCTATGATTCAGTTAAACAATCTTTTAATAGTGAGAAAAAATTCGTTGCTAAAAACATTAAATTGTTGATCAAACCATTCAAGTTATCTAAGCTAAATGAATTAGCAGTTGATTTAGTGAACAGACGACCAAATAAACAAATCAAAAACTAATATTGTTGTTACCTCAAGTGGATTGCTGATAAAATGGGATTTAAATTGGGCCAAAGATTTCTGTTCGTACAACAAATCTGATTGGGTAATCATAGAAGACAATAGATCTCTTGCGTAATTAGCCAAAACAGCTATATTTCCTTCAGTCTCATACAAACCTGTACTTTCTTTGCTATCCTATGATAGGTTATCCAAAAAACCGTTGCTGTTCAAATCAT
>JBBRRF010000405.1:0-2226 GCA_038200885.1 Candidatus Nitrosocosmicus sp. | reverse complement strand
TTTTGGGATAGGCTCTAAATCATCTGAAAACATTTTATATCTATTGTTACTGTTTTATTATTCTGAACAATAGCTTTGTTGTTCATGTAAAACCATCAGAAAATTAACAGGCATAATCATCATCAACACGCCGACAGTGATTACCCAGAGTAACCGTTTCATTCGATATTTCTTCTGATACCGTCATTACACCAACGTTTTCTAATCCATATTCTTCACATTATTCTTTTCTTAAGGCACAAGTTTGCATAGCTTCCTGTGACGGCAACAGGGCTTGAAAATAGTAATCATTCAATTGCAGAAGAAAATTTGAATCCATTTGTGGATGAATTATATCTTAGTAACATACCTTTAAGAGAAGTTCTGCAAGCATAAAGAGACTATTTGTATGGGATCAGAAAAATTAGTTTTACCGATGCCAAACCTGTTGATATATTTATTGGTGATTTGTATTCTACTCGAAAAGACGTTCATGATGATACTATTTCAAGATATCCTAGGGGCCAAAATGGTCTATTCCATGATAAATCCAAATATGACGAAAAGATTATATCGATAATCTTTGACTGCGTAAATGTAACTAAGGTCTTTGCAAAATGCAAAAGAGCGAGGCATTTCTGATTCTGAGATGTACCGTGGATTAAATTGAATAAATGAGTAGTTTAGCAAACCTACGAGCACGCTTGTATCAAATCCTAATTCCACTACTTTAAGAAATGACTATGTCAGAAACTACATTATTTTGCCGTATTACCCATCTCTGCAATCTATATTTTTTTCCTCTAATGCCGGATATGCTGTTCTAAGATTCATGAATGAAAAGGAAAACCCCTATTTCAAAGGAGTTAGTCAAATGCCATTAAGTAATCGGTAAATTATTTTCGGGTCTATTTGGAGTAGCCTAATTCAGAATAAAGGTTAATGCTTACGTAATTTAGGTTCGTTGTTCCATTACGGTAGGTCATTCTAATTTCTTTAATTAACTCGGTACACTCCCACCTACATTCGGGTCAGTGGATACAATTTTGATAAATTGCAAATTCTTAATAACAATATTGATAATACAATTCTATGACAAACAATAAATTTTTTTTAATATTATTTATCTCGATGATGACTACAATTTTGGTCAGCACTTTGGCATTTTTAAGCGTAAATATACTTACTTATGCAACATCATCGCTAGGGGAATCAATTCAACAGAGCCAACAAGATCTTCAATCGACAATAAATAGCCAAGTCCAACAATCGATTACAGATACTATCAACAAAATAAACGATGGTAATAATTCATCTGTTCACACCGTCGCAAGCAATCAAACACAAAATTCTACGAGTTCCTCAATTGATGTGATAAAAGGAGGGATTACGAGCTTACAGAATGATCCATCGGATAACACCACCACTTGGATATTGGGCGGTGTATATAGGATGGAAAATCTTAGTTCCGAAGCTCCAACATTTAATGCATCATTCTATATGGTAAAAACGGATGGTAATTCTTCTCATTCTCATGACATCTATGACCTGTTCTTGAACAACCCAATAATTGATAATACAATAAGTAATTCGACACACGTTAATGGTACGACAACTGTGACCATGAAAGACGGACCCATAATTAATGTACCAACAAACATAACCATACTGGGTGACAGTGCTATTAGTATTTGGTTAGACCCATCTAAAGTAAATAACCATTTCGGAGATTCGCCCATTTATGGAATTCAGGAATTGAAATGTGTGGATACGCCTGCATACTGTAAATGAGTTGAAGGCAGTCAAAATACCGCAACTCGACACTAGATTGTACGATATTATATATACAGGGTCTTTCTTAGCATAAACTATTTTTATTTTTCTTTCAGTATCATAAGTTAAGATGCGTTTTCCCTGACGGGATGAAATACAGAATTATAAAACATAGTATTCGGAGACAGTCTAGATATTGATCCAAACAAAGTACGGGCGATTTTGATTGTTTGAATATAATAAATATGTTAAATATACTAAGAGCCTATCCCAAAATTCGATAGAAATATAGCTCCTTTCCTATCTTTTTAAACTGTGATCTGTGTCCAGACAAAGGAAGAGAAAGTGAGAAATGATCAAGTTACTACAGCTCATCCTACTATTATAACCATTCCAGACAAATTATGGGATGAGTTTAAGAAGATACTACCTAGAGAAAAGCCACCAAAGACCGTGGGTAGACCGATTGTACCA
>JBBRRF010000404.1:0-2230 GCA_038200885.1 Candidatus Nitrosocosmicus sp. | reverse complement strand
TTTTTAACCATTTGTAAGCCCACCATCTTGTTCTATTCAGTTCTCTTTCGGATACTTTTGATGCTTCCATGCCATCAAATCTAACACGTCTTACAAGCAATATTCTCTCTTTGATATCTCTATTTGTTTCCTTATCATACGTTCTGTTTATCTGCTCAAGAGAAACAACAGTATTGGTACCCGCTAAATTATTAGAGGTTGAAACTGTTTTACTAATGTATGAATTTATGTTTGTAAGTATAGGTAAGAATCGATCATTATAAAGGCATAGTTTTCATTTGGTGTGAATATGGTATTTCGCGTTTACTCGAGTAATAGGACTACTCTATCAAATACTCTAATAGTTTCATAGAGTGGTTTTATGGACTAAAAGAATCCGAATCTACATATTTCTCAATTTCTAATATTTATTAAAAAATTTATAAATGTTTTACAGACTAAAAAGAATTGATCGATTGAATAAAATAAATAATAACACTAATCAATCGACTCTCTGACTTTCAGTCATTGTCCAACAATGACTTTCTGTAAATTGCTCTGCTCCTCCTAATCGATCTTTCCATTTTCCTAGCATTGTATTGGTACATTCATCAGTTACTGCATCAGCGTATTCAGAAAATGTAAGCCATGGATTTGTGAGTCCATATTTTGAGACATAGTCCATAAAGTTAATTTTACTATTTGCTGCCTTTGAAGCATTGATCAAATCCGTGATGAATTCCTTTTGAATATTCACGTCTTCCATATTACCTAACCGAGTGAGGTGACCACCAACAAGCGTATCAAAATCGTAACTCGATACTATGTCATGAGCCTGCACAAAACCAGAAACATTCGTGGTTATAGCCAAATCCTTGAATGGAACCCAGCCTGGAAAGATGACATCTACAAACATTAACGTCTTTTGGTTTGGAGCATAAATGTATGTATTACCAAGTTCATGATTAACACCCTTATAGTCAAGTTCTAGAGTTTGATTACCCAGGGTCAGATTATAATTGTCCTTAAAGGTGATGGTGGGGATTGGTCGGTTTGAATCATTTGCAATTTTTATTAATTTGGCTGCTTCTTCTTGAGCTACAATTGTGACGTTGTTTGGATATATGTTTCCAGCAGCTCCGATATGGTCAATATGGGAATGACTATAAACTACATATTTTATTGGCTCGTCCGTTACTTCTCTAATTGCCTTGATATAATTTTCACCCAGAGAAGGTGGTGCATCAACAGCGATTACACCATCATCACTCACAAGAAACATGGTATTATAAACTCCATCAGTAACCCAATAAAGGCCGTCGCGTATTTCCTCGACTAAGTAACCCTTGGATGGTATTACAGGTCCTTTGGCCTTTTCTGGTATTTGGGTAGCATTAACGGAAGTTGAATTGTTTGGGTCTTGCTGGCTATTGGCTGACGTCGAAACTAGAACCAAATTTGGAAATCCTTCTTGTTCTTCCAGAGTGATAGCTGAGGCTTGATTGGGAACCAGTGAATTGGAGAGTAATAGGATTAATGCACTAAGTATTGCCATAAAAGAGAATATGGCCAGATTTTTCTCTAAAAATTTTAATGTCATTCCACTTATTATTATTTCATGGGGTATAAAGGCTTTTTAATCACTGAGAGATTAAAGATTTAGAAAGCAGGAACCTCATAAACGAACTAATTATTTATATTATTGTATTAATCTAGTTAAATGAGCCGGGGTCATAAATCATTTTAACGTTAGGATCGTCATCAGTGACAAATATGCTAACATCTTATCATGTATTTGATCATTCTTGGATCACATGTCTTCTTTTGTATCTTAAGTTGTAATAGACAAGTATCTTGTACAGCAATACGGATAACAGTACAATACCGCGCACCTTATCATATCCTCTTACTGTACTGGATCTATTCTGGATACGGACTTGATATGCTCAATCAGAGGTTCGATGGATATACATCTCCTTTAATATATAAC
The DNA here is from genome assembly GCA_038200885.1 of Candidatus Nitrosocosmicus sp. Taxonomy (GTDB): domain Archaea; phylum Thermoproteota; class Nitrososphaeria; order Nitrososphaerales; family Nitrososphaeraceae; genus Nitrosocosmicus. The sequence goes on along the minus strand of JBBRRF010000404.1, from coordinate 261 downwards.
CTGTCCTAGCGCTGACTGATAAAAATCAACAAGTTTCAGCCTTTCTTCGGATGTTTTCCTGTATCTTCGTACAGGACATACAAGCTAAAATCCCTTTTTGATACTTGATTCATACAATTCATGGTCGTCATATGCGGGGTCTGTTATACCACCATAAAATTTATTTTTTTTATGATTTCAGAAGAAAGACCTGACGTCGGTGTCGGTGTCGGTGTCAGATCCGGATAAACCTTGTTATCAGGTACATTGGCCTTAGTAACA
>JBBRRF010000403.1:0-2234 GCA_038200885.1 Candidatus Nitrosocosmicus sp. | reverse complement strand
CGTCTAGTTCTGATTTATAGATCTTTACAAACGATGCTTTGTTGTTGGTAAGTGCTGTTGTCATAGATTAGACTAGATTATATTTTGTTAATCCGAGCTATAAACCTTGTTCCTTTATTTGTGCTAAACGGTATATGATAAACTCAGATTATTTTTTCCTTCTTGAGGATATCCGTTGGGGGGTTTACCTTTGAACCCTGTTCCAGATTGTTACGTGAATTCGCGTGACAAAGCAAGAAGTCCTTTCTGAAACCAGTCTTAAGAACAAGCCTGAAGAATATAAGTACATTCCATAACTGATGTATGATGACGAAGGTTTTCTGTTTCTGGGGTTCATAAAAGAAAGTAGACATCTTCACGCTAGAGATTTCTTTAAGTGAATAGATCCATTAAGATCAAGAAAGCTGTTTATGGATGATCATGTAAGATCTTACGCTTGTTCGTATTTAAAATATTAAAGTAAAAGACGATACAATTTCTCTCAGTTATTTCCATAATAATGGAACTAATATACTGGTAAGTACAGTTACCAAAACGATTCCAATTATATCTAACGGCAGCCCCACTCTAGCCATTCGTGACGCTCTAACATGGCCAGTTGCAAAAACAATTGCATTAGGGGGTGTACCTACTGGCATTATGAACCCATAACTTGTAGCTATAGTTAAAGGAACCATAAGAAGTACAGGATTGATATCAATGGATGTAGCAAGTGATGCAGCTATTGGAATTAGTAATGCCGCTGCTGCGGTATTACTAATTATTTCACTGGATAATATTGCAACTGTAACGAGTACAAGGATAATTACAATTAAAGGCATTCCTGCGAGAAAACCAAGCTGTGTTGCAATCCAGTCATCCAATCCCGTAGTCATAAACGCGTTAGCAAGTGCTAAACCCCCACCTATTAGGATGAGTACTCCCCAAGGTATTTCAACTGCAGTATTCCAATTCAGGATCTTTTCATTACTATTTTTTATATCATTGCTGTTACCCGATTCTTCAATATAATTCTCTTTTTTAGTATCTTTTAAATCATTATTATTATTTTTCAATGATTTAGATCTAGATGATGGCAAGAGGAATAAAGAAATAGCAGCAACCAATACTATTGTAGAATCATCAATTGCAGGAAAAAGATCCTTCCATAATAATCCTCTAGTAATCCATGCAATTGCAGTAGATATAAAAATACATGCAACAATTTTCTCATCTCTACTTAATTTTCCTAGACCTGACAACTTTTTCTTAACCAAATTCACATCGCCCATAATTGATTTGATATCTGTAATTTTTACTCCAAGTCTAGTGATGTATAACCACAATACCAACAAAGAGATACTACTGATTGGTAATCCTATTGCCAGCCATTGACCAAAGCTTACATCCAAATCAAGTGTTGATTTGGATATAGATGCAAATATCGCATTTGGGGGAGTACCTATCAGGGTGGCCATGCCTCCGATACTTGCAGAATATGCTATGGAAAGAAGTATACAAACAGCAAATCTATTTCTATCATTTTTGTTTTGGATTTGAGATATAACTGCTGTAGCTATCGGAAGCATCAACATAGCGGTTGCAGTATTACTTAACCATGCACTAAGCAATCCTGTAACAAGTATAAAGCCTGCAACTACATATTTTGGATCTGTACCAAAAATACTAAGTATGTGAAGAGCAAATCGTGTATGTAGGTTTGATTTTTCTACAGCTTTAGCTAATAGAAAACCACCCAGAAATAGAAATACCACTCTGTCAGCATAGCTTGTAGAGGTTTCACCAATGCTAATAACATATAGGGAAGGAAATAATACGAGTGGCAATAATGCAGTTACATAAATAGGAATGGCTTCTGTAATCCACCATGCTGCCATCAATGCGGTTGTTGCCAAAACGATTTTAGCTTCAAATGTTAATTCATTTATTTGAGGTATAGGGAAAAATATGATAAACAAGAATAATACAGGACCGAGGATCAACCCTATTCTTCCAGGGAGATTTTTAGAAATCATTTATAATATTTCCAAAGTATAATTAGGTAATAAAACAGTTCTATTGCAAGTCGATAAAATAAGGGGGGTCAATTCATATTTAGAGCCTATCCCAAAATTAATTTTCTGTAGATAATAATACAACAAGAGAACTGTACCAACCCAAGATAGTTTTCATCCTTCTTTTCATATCTTGTGAATAATTTCCTGAATCTATTATGCCATGAGTTAGTACGCTCG
>JBBRRF010000402.1:0-2235 GCA_038200885.1 Candidatus Nitrosocosmicus sp. | reverse complement strand
CTGCTAGGTACTTCTTACAATCTAGCTCCGTTTGGAAGCGTTTAGTGAACTCTATAACTCCTTGACCTTTAAAAATATCCATTCTATGCGGTTTTGAAAGGATAAATATATGAATTTAAAGCATCACCTCTATGCGCATGATTATAGTAATGTGAGCAAGAAAATTAAAAACTTGGAGAGTGTTGAAGTTACTTCTTTAAACAATAGTCTCGGGTTAAATAATCCTGATAGATATCGTACTAATGCAATCATCAAATGGATAGATGAGGCAAAGGCTTCAGAACCCCACTTTTTGAATTTTATTTTGGGGTACAGAGAAATTGAATTGGATATATATTTTGTTGATAGATCAAATAGAACAGTATTTACCAAGGTGATTGAAGAACTTGGTAACTATAGAAATATGGTACTTCGATTGCTGTTCAGGAGAGGTTACAATATGAATGAAACAGATCGGATAGCATTACAAGGGACTCCTTTAGAAAAAATTTGTCTAACTGATCAGATTGCTTATGATCTTTGTAATAGATTAGGCAATAGAGACTTAGTGGATGATGTCTTTTACAACCAAAAGCTCCTTTTAATATTTGAATCAATTAATCAGAAAAAAATCATTGGATTTAATTACGCTGCAGATAACTGGGTGGCCTTCGCGAATAATGCTGTCGAATACTACCAAAATCATTGGGTGAAAATTGAGATTGCTTTAAAACGGGCAGACTTGTGGGAAACAATCATTAAATCTGACAAAAAGAAGACATTTTCAAAAAAGCTTGAAAAGTGGATTTCAATAGCCCCAGAACAAGACAATGGGACAAAGAAATTGCTTATTGATCTCTTTCCACATTTGATTCTTTAATAAACTAATAGTAGAATAATTGCACTTAAAAATAACAGGAGAACTTTTATACCATTATACTTCAATAGATAGCTTACACAAGATTCTTCTGGGTGACGGTAAGAATATTGTTCTCAGGGGCACTCATGCAAACTTTATGAATGATCCGGATGAATTTGAATTTGCCAATAAAATCATTACAAAGACTCTTTTGGAATATGAGTCAGAAAATAATATTTCTGAAAAGAAAAGTGACCATTTATTTGGTAGAGGGGGGGTTTTCGGATCTTTTGCCTATTTGCCAGGTGAGCCATTTATTCTTTCATTATCAGAACACCAAGATGATTTATCCATGTGGAGAGCCTATGGGTATGATGGAAATGGAGTCTGCATAGGATTGGATAAAGGAATGCTAAAAAGCTATTCCGAAGATCCTGAGGTTATAAATACTGTCCTTTTGAAATGTGAATATCGGAAGGAGATTATAGAGAATCATTTCCGAAAGTATTGGAAGAATAACTACAATGATTTCCAAATTGAGAAATCGGAAAATGGACAGATAACTACTGGATATAATGATACTAGCTTGTTTTTCACAATGCCAAAATTTGGATTATCTGCAAAATCTCCGTCTTATTCCACAGAAGCTGAGTGGAGACTATGCACCAACGAATGGAATAACTATCAATTTAGAACAAAGGGAAATCTTTTTGTCCCATTTATAGAGCATAAATTCCGTAAAGAGATTTTGAAAAAAATCGTAATAGGACCGTGTTTGAATGGGCTACAGGTTGAGCAGGGAATGAGGTTTTTCCTGAAAAAATTCGGATTTCCAGAAGCTAAGGGCTTTATAGAAAGATCTCAAATTTCATATCGTCAGGTTTAGATCTGGCTGATAAAGTTTTTCGAAGCCATGCATAATTTAATTCATATTAACGATGTCCTATATGGCCCATATCAAACTAAAACAAAGCAGAGAGCAACTCATTAATTTTAATCCAAATGAATTAGATAAGATAAAGTATCCACCGGAAAGTCTCGAATATGCCAAATCTTATCTAGAGTCAAGAAAGTTGGCTGAACAAGATGAAATGGATATTATGCTTATGTTTCCAGATAGAATTCTGTATGGTTTTGATTATTTGGACGATAAAGTAAAAAGGGTTGTTATCGAACTAAATCCAGTAACTATATTCTTCTCCAATGCTGTGATGTGCTCTGGTCAACTGAAGTATTACAAAGATTTGCTCCTTTCTCAGGCTCCTGATGTAAAGGAGATTGGAAAGGGTGGAGAGCCAGTTAATTTAAGTCATGCAGGGATGTATTTTCAATTAACAAAAAATTGTCTAATAAACCTTCAACCAACAATAGAAAGCTTTGACAATAGAGTTAATCCT
>JBBRRF010000401.1:0-2253 GCA_038200885.1 Candidatus Nitrosocosmicus sp. | reverse complement strand
TTTTGCTTTGTTGCACGATTATTTTTTCAGTTATTATTTAACCATTCTTAAACACAAATAGTCACTTGATGAATAAAAGTTAACACAATTCGCTAAAATCATACCTTGGATTAGCTGTTTTTCGAATCGTGCAACAAAGCAGAATATTTTCCTAAAATGTTGTCAAATTTTGAAGAATTTCATGCGAATCCAACCGAGTTTCTGTGTATTGATGATAAAGTGATTGTCTTTGGAAAATATTGCGGTCAAACAAAAATAGGCAAAAATTTTATTGTTCCTTTTTGTCATTTGTATGCAATTGAAGATGGCAAAATCTTTCGGTTCAAACAATATACAGATACCCAAATAATACATGAGGCTATGACCGATTAATTATCTCCAATGTTTTATATCGTCAAGAAAAACCTGACCATACTTTTTCCCTATTCCCGACTCTTCTTCATAGGAAACCTGTCCTTTATCTAGTAATTCACCGACTTTGAAAAAATAAAACTCAAGTTCCGGGGGACTAATTACAATCGCATGTCCGCCTTTCGTACCTACTTCAAATCGATGAGGAGTTTCCTTTGGAACAAAGATTGTGTCTCCAGGCTTACCTTCGATCGATTTTCCATCTAAAATGAAGCGATAATCCCCATCGATTATGTAAAAAGTTTCTGAACCTCTTGGATGTGTATGTAATGCTGGCCCTAAATTAGGTGGGTGAAATATATCTAAAACTGTATATTTATAGTCAGTTTCGGAGCTAAGGACCTTGATAGTAAATTTTGCACCATGAAAATCAAATGGTTTATCCTTCACGAAAACATTTGGAACTTTGAGAATTTATTTCTTTCAAATATGACACTACCTTTGAAAAACAATTGTCTTGAAAGAACCTATTGACATAAAGTTGTATTAGAATCCTACTACCACTAGGAACTTATTCCCCAAGGATGCGGGCTGTTATATATCATTGGTATATTTTATAGCCTTGCCTTATCTATTAAAAATCTCAGTTGGTTGCAAAAACTTTCGACGATAGAAGATACCTTTTAATTTCATAAATAAGCAAGGGACCTAACCAAAAAATTTGTTTTAAAATTACTTTTAAAGGAAGTAGTCAAAATCATGTCTATAGTGGTCTAAAAGAATTTTGATCTTGCTATTTTCATCTTCTTGTGTGGGAGGTGGATTGAATTCAAACCTTGTAAGATCCATGGGAGTTATATGCCTGATGGTTCTATAGTGTTTTTATTTCCAACTTCTGCATTCTCATTTTTATTCTTCTGTTGCCCTGATCCTTTGGGAACTACAAGCAAATGCCTTACCTTGTGTTTTAACATCAGCTCTGCTGCATCTGAAGGTGATGATTCTTCATTGATGGTGATAACAGGGGAAGACATTATCTGATAAGATGGTACCTCTTTACTACTCTTGTCCAAAGTACATACCTTTATTGATAAATCACGTTCAGTGATCATTCCTTGAGGATTACCATTGTCATCATCTATAACCAATATGGAGCTGACTCTTTTCTCTTTCATCTTTATTGCTACATCTTGTGCAGTTGAAGATAAACCAATAGTTTCAATCGATTTACTCATTATTTCATTTATTTGAATAGTTTTCTGAGATGACATATATTATTACTTATATTAAATGTGATAGAAATATCTTATCATGGTGCCAAGTAAAAACGCATCTTATTGAAAATCGGTTCTTGAACTTAAAATATGTTATAATACCGCGCCAGTAATTTTGCTGCTTTAAACAAGTAGCATTATCTCACGGGGTGGAATAATACAACAAGGTATTTAGCTCACTGCTAATAGTACAAATCGTACAATTAATGGATCAACATTTATAGTCACTGTAATATTTATTAACTACTTATGTTTCAATCATTTAAATCTACTATATCAATATTCGTTTTGATCTTGTTACTTGGGGGAATGGTTTTTTTAAATACGACTAGTATCAATGCTCAGAATAATGACACATCTGTACAAGTAGAAAACAGCACAGAAAATCCCATCATTGGTGAAGAGAAAACATATATTTTAATATTCGGACATAGGACCATAGGAAATATCGATAATTCTACCAAGATTGTATCTTCGATCGTAGGTAACAATATTGTTAAAATTGCAGAAGAATTTGTTGAAGAAATGAGTCTAGCACCTAATCAGCAATTAAAAGAACAGGTGGATAGTATTATTGATAATGGGGTAAATGGATTACCTTGTGATAATATTTTGTCAACTCAAGAAG
>JBBRRF010000400.1:0-2269 GCA_038200885.1 Candidatus Nitrosocosmicus sp. | reverse complement strand
AGTTGCTTGTACTAGAGTACTATTCATCCTTTGAGGATTTTAAGGAGAAGGTATCCAGATATTTCAGAACAAAAAGATTTGGTCTAAATATGAGGAACTATTTACTGAGGACGATTCAGGAACATATATGAAATGGTATAACTGTTTCAGATATCATCATTTCGGTTGTTATGGCCGTAATTTCCTTTCTTTAGATCATTGAGAATCAAATTAAGGATCAAACAATGGAAAAGGAATCAATTTGATTACGATTGGCCAGAGGTATTTTATTAGCATTAGATTTTGAAATAGGAAGTGATATAATTAAAACATGCAGATTCCAGGAAAAAAAGAACTACTGATTTTGGGAGTAATCGTTACCATTCGAATAGTATTAAGTTGGTCACTTTCAAAGGAGATAGACAGGCACAACAGGATGACCTAATGTTAAGTATGTTAGGAGATATTAAAAAACTATTGTCATATTAGTCGCATGTACCTGACAGGGTGTTAAAATGTTTACATTAGATGCTCTTGTCCTTTTTTTGACTTACTTCATTGATATAACTACAATTAGTATTGTATTTGATTACCATAGGACAATTACTTATGTTACTACTGAATAGAGTCTTAGATGTTGATTCAAAAAAATTCCCAGCTAGTATAGGTGTTTTCCATGTTATCATGAAGCGATTGAAAGTTATATCAGATAATGATACTAATGAATCAAAAATCTCTTCAATTTCATTATTATCAAATGAATTTTTATTTTCATTGGAATTTGAATGTGCCAAAGCAGTTTCAAAACTTATCTTAGTAATTTCGAGTCTATTTAGAGATGGGCCGGGCCCCGATGTCTACAATACCATAATATTTTTCGCAGGAATTTTTGGTCTTCGGATGTTAACATCATTTACTCTAAGGAAAATTGATCTGAGGTAAAAAATGCTTCAGATTATTCGCCTCTGTTTTATTAGACATGTAGTCTGTTTTATTAGAAGTAAAACTTTGATTCTCTTCAAGTTATTGTTTAACCAAAATCACAATTGACAAGAAGTCAACATAATAATCTGTAACCCGGGTTTTTCCTAGCTATTTATAATGTTTTTACTCCAATTATGGGAGTAAATTAGATTCACCTCCAGAATTACTCCTCATAACGAATAAACTAGGCAGAATTGTTATTTTCGGATCTAGATGAAAAATTTTGAATCAGGGGATTTTGATTTCGTAAAGAGTGTACAAGACCGGGTGTCATATAGTCTAGAAAATAAAGGATTGCTTATTGATCTGTCTACTGATTCGTGTAGGAAGTATTTACAAAGGAAAGTCAATACCAAAACAAATGTTGTTGTTATGTTCGTGGATATTGCAGGCTCAACTCAAATGTCTCATGACCTACCATCACTAAATTTGGCCCTGATTATCCAAATCTTTTCCCAAGAAGTAAGCTTATCTATTGAAAAATTCGGAGGGTATGTGCTAAAATTCGTGGGAGATGCTGTAATCGGCCTATTCCCATCAGACTATGATCAAAAAAAGGCAATAATAAATTCTTTGGATTGCGCACACTATATACAGAGAGTAATGAGAAACGGGATCAACCCCGTATTTAAGAAACATTCAATCCCTGAGATTGCTGTGAAGATTGGTATTGAATATGGAAGTGCTCTTGTTTTGCTTTATGGAAAAAATATTGCTCACGCTCATATCGACTTGATAGGATTTAGTATTAGTATAGCTGCTAAAATCACATCAATATCTTTTCCTGGGGAGGTAATTGTAGGTGAAAATATTTATCATAATCTTGATATCAACCAAAAGAAATACTTTATAGCTTTATATGATGAACGAAATTCAAAGTGGGATACTGCTATGAAATACAATAATAACCTGAATTACAGGATTTATAAATATGTCAAAGAGGATAGTCAAATCCAATAGTTTAGACTTGTACTATGCTATTTCACAAATATTTTTATCGCTTGTGGAGGACAGACATTTTCGCACGCCAAACAAAAGATACAATCCTTTTCTCTAATCATAAATGGTTTCCTCTCTGAAGCCGGATGTCCTGGTGTATCAAGCCATTCATAAACATTCACAGGGCATGCATCAATACAGGCACCATCTGAAATGCAAATGTCAAAATCAACGCACACATCAGTACCCCAAATCCCAAGTTGTCCAGGTGCATCATATGGACCCCATACTTGGATTCCTTGAAACTTCCCTGCAGGTTGTCTTTTAGACTTAAAGCCAGTATCTATTGGTCCTTCTGCTGTCTGGT
>JBBRRF010000399.1:0-2272 GCA_038200885.1 Candidatus Nitrosocosmicus sp. | reverse complement strand
TTACCAATCAAAAAGGAGACAGGCTACGAACTTACAGTGCAGCAAAAAGAGTACAACAAAAATCATTCTGCAAAGAGAATGATGATAGAACACATCATCTGCAGGATAAAAAAGTACAGGATAATGAACGATGTCTTTAGAAACAGGCTCAGAAAGTATAACAAGGTATCAGATATAGTATCAGAACTGGTAAACTACAGGATGATGAATATCTGTTAGTTACGGAAATGGAGATGGCTATAAGACCTGGCTAACCCGTGCTAATAACGCAAGAGATCTATAGTTAACGAGAGTTGGAATATAGAACAACAACACAGACATGATCAGCAGCAGCATATCATCATCAGTAAGACTACTGCTTACAACATCCTAGTTGGACATTCACTGGTCGATGCAGAGAAAAAGATCATTAAGGAATACAAATCATTCGAACGAGATAGGCCTGATGAACTATTACAGGCAGATCTTACAAGATTCAATGGAGTATCAATACTAACTATCGAAGACGATCATTTCAGAAAACTCTGGGTTGCAAGACTGGAGAATGAAACAGACGATAATGTAGTAGATGGTATGAAACGTCTACATGACCAAAAATATGATTCTCTTTTGACTGATAACGGTAGCCAGTTTAACAAAAAGAACTCAACCATGAGAAAATATTGTGGCCAGTATCTGACAGGAAAACATATCTGGACATCAATACATCACCCACCACAGACTATGGGTAATTTCAAATGCTCAGAAGGGGCTGAAGAGATTTCTGATACATAGATTGGGAAGTCGTTGTACTGATCATGAAAGTATTTACAGATGTATTGAAGTTTATACAGCCTGGTACAACAACGGTAAAAAGGTATCCACTACAAAATGTTATCCTGAGGAAAGATACTCTGGAAAAAGAAATGACGGTTGGTACGAACGTTTTGTAAAAGCACTTAAGCTAGAAGATGTACTACCGGTACCAGTTGCTGTGAGGAGGTGACATATGTCCATTGGTTCTACACTTTTTTTACAGATTAGAGAGGGAAAACCTTTAGAGCATGGTTGATTTTAGTTCTAATACTCAATGCTTAAATATAATCTTTTTAAATTCCACATATGACGAATTATTGTCTAGCTTTACCCTACCTCCCAGGCGCAATAGAACTAGCAAAAAAGTTTGCAGAAGAGGATTGTGGTCACACTCAGGAACATGACGAATTCTACAAAATAGCAGGCATAACACGTGAGAATGTTTGGATTCAGCGAAGCCCTGCAGGTAGTGGAGCACCTGATCTTGAAATAGTTAGTATAGAGACCGACGATATATCTAAAATACTCAAAGAATTTGCTACTTCAAACCATTCATGGGCTATAAAGTTCCGAGAGTATGCAAAAAAAGCATGGGGAATAGATTTTACAGGACCCATGCCACCACTCAATGAAAACATAATTGATTGGACTCAAAATAGCTAGTCGAAGAATTATTGAATAATAGTTTAGACTATTTTCAACTAAATTCAATCATTTTTTAGAAAGCTTGACTACGTACTTATTTTTCAACAAAGCAGATGATGCGTGTATTTTGGGTACTAATCAAACTGAAAATAAAGATTTCCGTAAGAGAATAACCAGTTTGAATAAAAGATCACTCAGATCTCCAATGAAAAATTTTCATAGAGTCCAGACACAAAAGTTAATTATCATTGCAACCAGTCTGCATATAGAATAAAATGAGAGTACTAGTAAGAGCAATGATCCCAACAACAGCAGGGAACCACATGGTAAAAGACCCTAATTTTTTAAAAAATATTGAAGACTATATCAAAAAGTTTAGTTGTGAAGCAGCATACTTTACGGAGATTAATGGAAATAGAACTATGGTTTTTGTATTAGATTTACCAAGCGCAGATATGATTCCAGCAGTTGCAGAACCTTTATTTCAAGGATTTGAGGCCAACGTAGAAGTACACCCAGCAATGAATTTAGATGATGTAAAGAGTGCAATATCGAAACTACAACAACAATAACGAATCATTATACCTTTTTTAAAATATATAGATTCGAAGTATAAGATAAATTATTTTCATACTGTCAAAACTAATTCATTTCGCTCTTATTGGCAAATGTTTCAGCCAAGCTTAACTTAAGATATCACGAATATACGATGTGTTTACTTTAACTACTTCCCTTCCCGATGAAAGTTGGTGCACCAGTTTACTTAGAAATGTCAGATGGGATAAAGGTCGAGTGAAATGTCCACGCTGTCATTCGTATGACATAAAGAAAG
>JBBRRF010000398.1:0-2279 GCA_038200885.1 Candidatus Nitrosocosmicus sp. | reverse complement strand
GATTTGGCTGAAAAATTCGTCATATAGATTTAATCTTTTGATACAATTTCTTGAATTCCGGATAAGCTTCTGGATTATCAGGATTTCGGGTTAACCTATTTTTATCCATGTAAAAATGTTCATAAGCACCCTTAATCAAAGGAATAAAAAACTTCACAGTCTTTTGATCCGAAATTTTCATCTCGTTTCTGAGGAATGATGACCATTCCAAAGTATTGAAAAATCTGGAATACCACTGGTCCAGCTTCTCATGATCGATGTCTTCATCAATGCTCATTAATTCTTGCTCAATTTGTCTGATATCCCTAAATAGCTCACCAGCTAGCTGAGTTTGCTGTTTGCCTTTTTCATGTCTGAAAGTATTCCAAATGAAGATTAATGCTATACCAGTTGCAATACCAGCTATAATTTGTGCTATATCCGCCACAAGGTCGAAGTTCGATTTTGAGGTTAAGAATACTATTGCAATATGATAAAGATCTAACATGGCCTATCAAGATTGCGAAATATCCTGTTCTATTCGTCCCTCTAAATTCTTCTTCTTTTTTTTAGCTGTTCCGGATTGTAGCCCCCATACTGTGGACCCTCACCTGTATGGTTATTTTCTGACATATCCTTAAGATGATATTTTTGGAGAATTATATTAAATTTATTCAACTTACTAAGGTTTAAGACAGAAATTGTAAAACAAATAGTCATCTAGTTGACATTAGATAATATAATTGGCAAAATATGCTGTTTAAACGATTTTCGATTGCGGTGACAAAGGATTCTTACGAAGATGAAATGCCTAATATACAAGACAGAAAGTACAAAGAAGTGTTCTTTTGTTATTTTATAAATCATGGATAGTTTTTGTGTATGCTCTTGCGCTCTCTTTAGAATCAGTCATTATCGAATATCTTACAATCTATTTTGTTAGAATTTCTCCTATTGTACTTTCATCTTTGAGTATAACATTATCTGGATTAATGTTGCTATCGGTCGCATCTATTATTACTAAAAATTACAAAGATCTTATTAAGATATTTACTAAAAGTTGGAAATCTCTTCTTCTGGCATCTTTATCACTCTCATTAGGAATATTTACATGGTATGACGCCATAAATCGAATAGGGGCATCGAAAGAAGCTCTTATAGCTGGACCGATTGAAATCATTCTGATAATTATTCTAGCAAGAGTATTTTTAAATGAACGATTAAACAAATTCCAAATTATTGGCATATGCATAGGATCTTTAGGATTCTTTCTATCTTTGGCTAGTGATCTATCTTTTGATAATATTAACAATGTAAATTTATCGAATCCAATTGGGGGGATAAATATTAATTCACCACTTCTTGCAATCCCTTCGTTAGTTAGTTTTGGCGATTTGGAAGCTATCCTTTCCGCAGTAGGTTTCGCAGTTGGTGTACTATTTCTGGGAAAATTAGTCACGAAACATTCTTCCATTCATGTTGCAGGTGCATCTATGTTTGTTTCAGGTCTCATTCTTGTGATATTCATGGTCATTGCACTGTTATTCGATACAATGTTCACAACATCGCAATATTTGGATGAATCACCATCACAAATGGAATTATTATCAATACCTAGAAATATAGTTATCTTGTTTTTGTTTTCTCTAATTCCATTTATTGGTTCTTTATCTTATGTAATTGGCCTTCGTAGGATTGGTGCGTCTCTTACGACAACCATAGGATCTTCTAATCTCGTAATAATACTTTTCATTCAGATAATCTTAAAAGAATGGGGATATCCTAGTCATTTGCCTGAAAATATATTCTTAGCCACTTTTGGATGTATTACAGGATTTCTTGGAATTTTCGTAATTCATATGTCGGATTTTATTATTTCTAAATCAAAGAGATATTACCAGTAGATATATTATCAAATTGTAATAGGTCGGATTCGGTGGGATCTAGTTCCGTAGGGTATAGGGGTTCGGTGGAAATTATGAAAAATAACATACAAGTCAATCACCACAACAAGGAGGTCTGTTAACAGCTGTGTAAATGACGAGATATATTCATCTGTAAACTAGTTGTGCTTGTTCTGATTCCATGCTTTTTGTTGTAATCACATGTCCAGTCAGATACGGCTTTACCTATATCCTGTTCATTTTCAAATGTGGAGTTGTTTATAGCCTGTCTGTATGCATCCACAACCACCTTACCTCTAGCAGATTAAGTTCAGGCGTTCTGGTCGGAAGAAATACCAAATGTATCCTTGGATGGTATCTGGCTAGAGTTTCTTTTACTATCTTTGATTTGTGTAT
>JBBRRF010000397.1:0-2288 GCA_038200885.1 Candidatus Nitrosocosmicus sp. | reverse complement strand
GGAGAATATATTTATTCTATCAAAATGGAAAACATGAAGCAAGAATTGCTGCTTAAAGCGTCTCTGTATAACAAGTTTATGTCTATTTAGAAAAATGAAATATAAATTATTTGTAATCTGGACGAATCATGCAACAGAGCATCTTCGATGCATTATTGTGTATACCATGAATCCTATAATACAAATAAACACAATAAGGAAAATTGTATGCATGTATACAATCGTCTTGATCTTGAAACACCCGTTATGTTTCACCATATTGACTAAAATAAAATGATGGAATCTCTTCAAAGATCAAACTTTGAACTAATGCTAATACGGATTGGACATTATCAACTTGGTTTTTATCGATAAGTGGAGATGGGCCGACTGAAACATTCAATCGGGGTGAATATTTTTGTTTCGATCAAGTGAAACTATTAATAAATGATTCATGTTACTCGGATATAATTTGACAAGAAAAACCATGAAAGAATTAATACATTTTCCAATAATTTTCACATATGTGATTCAGGCAATATTGGTTAAGAAAAAACCAAATCAATGAAGAATGATACTTGTTTGAGTTATGTTTGTTAAATACATTTGTGATCTTGAAATCAAAGTTCCCTACTATAGAGACCAAGAAATGAGGTTATTGTCTATGGCAATAAACCCCTAATCCTCATTTCTATTAGACTATACGGTTGCAGTGAACACCTTAGCCGTATGGATAAATTCTTTCTGACTTGGTATAAATAGGATATTCAATAATGTTATAACAAAAAATAAATAAAATATTTATATACGTACTAAATTATTATTGGTCTTTACCCTAGTCTAAATAATTGCCAATATTTCCTTAAGACTTTGTAACTGGTATTGTGGATGTCTGTTTAGCAATTCAAGTTTTGAGTATATCAGTATTATTAAAATTATTCTGAGACCTACATCTAAGCGCTACATTAACCTTTGACTTGTTAGCCTGCTTGGACATTGATATTAAATTAGATAGTCATTGCAATCTTGGGACTAAGCCATTATTTAACTTGGGTTAAGATCCAAAAACATTTCTTCCATTTGACACTTATTTGATCATCATATTTGACGACTTGGAATCATTTCGCCTAATAAATAGAAATTAAATTTTACCAGTCTAATTCAAATATTGATGGATTTACAAAATAGTTAAAAGCAGTAATATGTTTTTATTCTTGATGAAAAAATCTACTATAATTACTTTACTAGCAATTTTTATATTTCCTTCCTGCTTGATAGCCTCTGCACCGACAATCCATGCTCAACAAAGTACGGGTTTATCTGCCATGACTTTGGTAAGTTTTGGGGACAATAGTTCATCCACCATTGCAAATCTCCAACCAATAGAAAACAAGACGGTAACGTATTTTGGAGGAAACACCACGGGCTACTTGGTTTATCCAAACCAAAACCAAAGCGGCGAAAAAGTTGAACTTCCTGCTGTTATTCTGATTCATGAAAACAAGGGATTGAATGACTATATCAAAGAATCCGCCAATCTGCTTGCCAAGAACGGATATGGGGTATTAGCTGTAGATCTTTTTAACGGCGAAGTCGTCACCAACAATTCAGAACGCTCAGGAGAACTAACTGGGGCAATTAGGGAAAATCCGGACATTGCGATAGAAAACATGAAAGCGGCTGTAAATTATTTGAGATCTCTTGACAATGTCGACCCGTCAAAGATAGCATCCCTGGGTTGGTGGTTTGGGGGTCAACAATCATTGCAATTGGCCATCAACAGTAAGGATGACCCTCTTGCTGCCACAATTATCTACTACGGTAGACTAACCAATGATTCCCAAGCGATTTCGAATATTACATCACCAGTTCTAGGTATATTTGGAGGTAAGGACCAGTCAATTTCGGTTGACTCTGTCAAGCAGTTCCAAAAGGCTTTAAATGATACTGGAGTGCCGAATGAGATCTATGTTTATCCTAATGTTGGTCACGCTTTTGCAAATCCATCTAACGGTAATTACGCCCCCACGGAGACAGCGGATGCATGGAAAAAAACTCTAGGCTTTTAAGGTAATATTTACAAAGCTAGTTGAACTGATGAGACAAAATTATTGAATGATTCAATAATTTATATCCTATACTTTTTGTTCCAATAAACCATTAATGGTAATATTTCATCTAATACTTCTTCACATTTTTGTAGGAGCTTTTTTAGATCTGTCATTTATAATCTGATTTTTTGGTAGTACGGGATCTAATGTTATCTTCCTTCTTTCATCGTGTCACAATGAACCTTTTGGAAAAATATG